>NZ_REBN01000251.1 GCF_007692705.1 Mongoliibacter sp. | reverse complement strand
ATGCCCGGCATCTCCGTTGGTGACTGAGATAAATTTTACCTGATGGCCCATTTCTGCAAAAAGCGCTGCAGTGCCTCCACCTTTGATATCGCAGTCATCTGGATGGGCACCGATCATCAAGATTTTCAAAGGCTTTTCTTGGGCATTTACAGGAAAGTGAATGTAGCTTAATATCAATAGGAGTAAGAGAAAGGTATTTTTCATGGGTTTAGGTTTGGGTTAATAGTTTAGCTTTTCTTTTTCAGTATAAAATTTTCGAACCTCTCCATTGCTACTTCAAGTTCGGTATGGGATACTGAGGTAATCACTACCCTGAACATGCCTTTTTTACTGTGTCCAAAACCATTTCCAGGAGTGATCAGCATACCTGTTTTCTGGAATATTTCGAGCCACAATTGATGCTGTGCTTCTTGAGAAGGTGTATCCATCAATGAAGACAGGTCAATCCAAACGAACAGACTGCCATAAGATGGATTGAAAGGAATCTGAAGCTTTTTGAGGGTTTGGCAAACGATCAGGTAGGATTTGGTCAATGCTTCTTTAAAAGACTTAAGGTATTTTTTGACAAAAACTTGGTCATTCAAAACTTCTCCCAGCAACCACTGTGTGTGGTTAGATATGGCATGTGTCAAACCGATATTCCTATAGCCGGTTATCAGTTGCTCATTGTAAGAATGTAAAATCCCAACCCTATATCCCGAAATCCCAAAATCCTTGGATAAAGAATACCAAAGGTGTAAGTAGGGACTTTTCCTTTCTTTCATTAGATTTCCAAAGGACTTGAATTCAATGGGGTTAGGATAATCTTCACGTATCTCAGGATGCTCGACGTCTACTGTTGCTAATCCATAAATTTCATTGATGATTAGGTGAATTTTTTCATTTTCACACCAATCAGCCATTTGAATAAACTGATTTTCGCTGTAAATACCTCCACTAGGATTGTCCGGACTGGTAAGGATCAACATTCGAAATTCACTTCCATTTTCTTCAATCTCCTTTTTGGCATTTTCCAAATGAGACAATGTTATAGGGAATCCATTTGCCAATTCCGAAACCTCATGGTGGGTTTGCAAGTCAAACCTTTTCAATCCAGCCATTACACCTATGTCTGCTGAATACACAGGATAACTGGGCGCAGGAATTACAGCTGTATCTCCAGATTCAGCCAATAGAAAAGAAGTCATTTCTATAACAGAAGTAGCCCCGACAGAACAGGCTAAAGTTTCTGGTTCAATAACTTGTCGCATTAAATGTTCACCCAAAAAATCCGCAACAGCCTCCCTAAAAGACAGTACTCCAGCAGGGTCACCATAACTTGCTACCCATTCCGGGATTTCCTGATCTCTGGATATTTCCTGCATTTTATCCCGTAACATATCCCAACAAAGGTGATTCTCTGCTACGGTCATAGGGAAGGTGCCATTGGGATTGGTATCGCTATGATACCTGTTTTCCATAGCTTCCTTATAAATTTCCAAATCCATGCGTAAGGGTTTGCTTGCGGCATTTTGGCCTCTTGTAGAGAGGTGGGTAATTTCTTCCATTAGATTTTTTTGAGTAAAAGCTGTAAAAAGATAGGTTAAAAGAATTCATTAATCAAATTGAAGATTGGTTTTGGTGTGTTATAAGCCCAGAACTAAAATGAAATTCTATTTTTCCATTTATATGAATTTTCAAGCTATTCATGAAATACTTCAGTCTAATTTCTCAATAATCAAAAACAAAGAATTGCATAAATTAGCCAAGTAAAAGAACCCAATAATTCGCGTATAGAGGGAATAAAAAAAGCCAACTTTGAAGCTGGCTTTTTTTGATAAGAATAAAAGGAAAAAACTTAATTTTTATAAACTAAATCAAATCGGTCAAGTTCCATGACTTTGGCCCAAGCAGCTACAAAATCTTTCGCAAACTTTTCTTGGTTGTCTTCTTGCGCATAGACTTCTGCCAATGCCCTTAACTCAGAGTGAGAACCGAAGATCAAATCAGCTCTTGTGGCAGTGTATTTCACTTCACCTGTTTTTCTATCTATCCCCTCGAAATACTCCTTTGAATCATCTGCTGCTTTCCACTCAGTACTCATGTCCAAGAGGTTGACAAAGAAATCATTGGTCAGCATATCTTTTTTGTCTGTGAATATCCCATGCTTCGAGCCATCATAGTTGGCATGTAGTGCACGCATGCCACCTACCAAAACGGTCATCTCAGGAGCAGTCAATGTCAGTAATTGTGCCTTGTCCACCAACAATTCTTCAGTGGAGATGGTATATTTGGTTTTCAGGTAATTTCTGAATCCGTCAGCCATCGGCTCCAATAATTGAAAAGACTCAAAGTCTGTCTGCTCTGCTGAAGCATCCATTCTACCAGGAGTAAAAGGAACTTCGATGTTGTATCCAGCATTTTCTGCCGCTTTTTCAACTCCTGTATTTCCTGCTAACACGATCAAGTCAGCCATCGATACTTTTTTGCTTCCTGATTTCCCATTGAAATCAGACTGGATTTTTTCCAATGTTGCCAAGACTTTCGACAAGTCTTCAGCATTGTTTACTTCCCAATTTTTAATTTGGTCAAATCTTATTCTTGCACCATTGGCTCCACCTCTTCTGTCAGAACCCCTGTATGTAGAAGCTGAAGCCCAAGCGGTCTT
>NZ_REBN01000224.1 GCF_007692705.1 Mongoliibacter sp. | reverse complement strand
TGATCTGTTCCTCACCTGAAATGAATATTTCCTGTGACTCAGAATTCTTACAACTAACAATTGCCAGAATGATAAGGAGAAGGGAAGACTGAATCTTAAGTCTCATGATATTTTCAGATGAAGGTTATTTGGTAAAAGTAATTTCGTAAAAAAATACATTGCTAACAAAACCATCTGTAAAAATATGGTTCACAGCAAATAAAGTATTATAAAAAAACAAAAGCCGGTCGATTGGACCGGCTTAGTAATTGATTTTAATTTGATTTTTATTTTTTGATGAGCGAGAAATCAAAGCTTTCCAGGAACTTGGTTGTAAAATTGCCTGCTTTGAATTCTTCATTTTCCAAGAGCGCTATATGGAATGGTATAGTGGTTTTTATACCATCTATAACAAACTCCTCAAGTGCTCTTTTCATCCTTACGATCACTTCTTCTCTCGATTGTCCGCTCACGATGAGCTTGGCAATCATAGAGTCATAATTGGGAGGAATGACGTAGCCTGCATAGACATGGCTGTCAACTCTTACTCCTCTACCTCCTGGTACATGTAGGTTTTGGATTTTTCCAGGGCTTGGCCTGAATCCGTTGGAAGGGTCCTCTGCATTTATCCTACATTCCATAGCAAATAGCTTTGGGTAGTAATTTTTGCCTGATATGGGTTCGCCTGCAGCAACTTTGATCTGTTCTTTGATCAGGTCAAAATCTGTTACTTCTTCTGTGATGGGATGTTCTACCTGAATCCGGGTATTCATTTCCATAAAAAAGAAGTTTCTATCCTTATCTACCAAAAACTCAATGGTACCTGCACCTTCATAACCAATGGCTTCAGCACCTTTGATGGCGGCGTTCCCCATAGCTTCTCTCAACTCATCTGTCATAAAGGGAGAAGGGGTTTCCTCTACCAATTTCTGGTGTCTTCTCTGAATTGAGCAGTCTCTTTCTGAAAGATGACAAGCTCTTCCTTTGCTATCACCGACAATTTGGATTTCAATGTGACGGGGTTCTTCGACAAATTTCTCGAGATATAGCCCGTTATTGTTGAAGGAAGCACTTGATTCCTGTCTTGCATCATCCCAAGCCTTTTTGAATTCGCTTTCCTGACGGACGATCCTCATTCCTTTACCTCCACCACCTGCAGTAGCTTTAAGGATGACTGGGTATCCCATTTCGCCGGCAATTTTGATTCCATGATCAATAGACTCTAGTAATCCTTCAGAGCCTGGAATGGTTGGGACGCCTGCCTCCTTCATGGTTGCTTTGGCAGTGGCTTTATCTCCCATTTTGTTGATCATTTCTGGACTTGCACCAATAAATTTGATACCGTAGTCTTCGCAGATCTTTGAAAATTCTGCATTCTCAGAAAGAAAACCATAGCCAGGATGTATGGCATCGGCATTGGTTATTTCTGCAGCAGCAATAATTCTGGGGATATTTAAATATGATTCCTTGCTTGGGGCCGCGCCTATACATACAGCTTCGTCCGCAAAACGCACGTGTAAACTGTCTTTGTCAGCTACGGAATAAACCGCTACAGTTTTGATACCCATCTCTTTGCAGGTCCGGATAACCCTAAGGGCAATCTCTCCACGGTTGGCAATTAATATTTTATTAAACACTGTGATTTGGGTTTGTTGAAACAAAAATTATCCTGCTGGATCTACCAAGAACAATGGCTGATCGTATTCCACTGGTTGAGAATTTTCAACCAATACCTTTACGATTTTCCCGGAAACTTCCGATTCGATTTCGTTAAAAAGTTTCATTGCTTCAATGATACAGACTGTCTGACCTTTGGTCACAGAATCGCCTACACTGACAAATGGATCTGTATCAGGATTTGGAGTTCTGTAGAAAGTCCCTATCATTGGAGATTTGATCTCCACGTATTTTGATGTGTCTTCTTTAGGTTCGGATGATGAAGCTGCAGCTGCTGCCGGAGCAGGGCTTGGTGCGGGAGCTGGTGCTGGGGCAGCAGCTACAGTAGATTCTACTCTTATCGGAGCTTCAGAATGCTTTTTGATAGAAAGTTTGAACTCGTCTGTTTCTATTTTCACTTCCGCTAATCCGGAATTTGAAATAAAATCTATTAAATCCTGTATTTCTTTTGCTTTCATAATTTTTGAATAGTTTAAAAATCACCCTTTAAGGGAGATTAAAGTTTGGGTTTGATATGAAATAGGAATTATATGTAATTTAAGAAAATCACAATAGGTATTGAAATTATTTTACTCTTTCGGAATAAGAACCATCTCTGGTATCTACCTTGATCATGATATCCTGTTCCACAAATAGCGGAACCATCACAGTAGCACCGGTTTCTAAAGTGGCCGGTTTTAATGCATTTGTAGCTGTATCTCCCTTGATTCCGGGTTCTGTATAAGTAATCATCAGTTCGACAAAGGGAGGTAATTCTACAGTGAGAGGAGTTTCTGTCTCAGCGTGGATGAGAATGTCAACGGTCTGACCTTCCTTGAGTAGATTGGCCCTTTCGATAAGTTTTTCCTGAATAGGTATTTGTTCAAAGGTGTCTAGGTCCATGAAATGGTAACCCATGTCATCAGCATAAATGAACTGATGAGCGCGTTTTTCAACCCTTGCTGTGGTTACCTTTTCACCTGCATTGAAAGTTTTGTCCAACACTTTACCAGTATTAAGGCTTTTTAGCTTTGTTCTTACAAAAGCTGCTCCTTTGCCTGGTTTTACATGCTGAAAATCCACTATGGTAAAAATGTCATTGTTCATTTCAAGACATAAACCATTTTTGAAATCTGCGGTACTTGCCATATTTATCAGTTTATTTTAAGCTTATTTTGGGTCATATCCCCATTTGAGATAAATGGATCCCCAGGTAAATCCTCCACCAAATGCGGCTAATATAATATTGTCTCCCTTTTTCAGTTGAGATTCGTAATCCCAAAGACAGAGAGGAAGTGTGCCTGCTGTTGTGTTTCCATATTTTTCGATGTTGAGCATGACTCTTTCTGGCCCTATCCCCATTCTATTTGCGGTAGCATCTATGATACGTTTATTCGCCTGATGCGGAACGAGCCAGGCGATATCATCCGAGTTAAGATTGTTTTTTTCCATGATACGGGCACTGACTTCGGCCATGTTGGTTACAGCAAATTTAAAAACAGTAGACCCTTCCTGAAAAGCAAAATGTTCCCGGGCAGCTATTGTTTCTGGTGTTGCTGGTTTCCTACTTCCTCCGGCTTTCATGTGTAAAAATGGTGCTCCTGAGCCATCTGCATGTAAAAGAGAGTCCATTACCCCTACTTCTTCTTGTGTAGGCTCTAACAATACAGCGCCACCTCCGTCACCAAAAATGATACAGGTAGCCCTATCCTGGTAATCTATGATGGATGACATTTTATCAGCCCCCACCACAATCACCTTTTTGTGCATACCGGTTTCAATAAACTGACTTCCCATGGTCAAAGCATATAGAAAGCCTGAACAGGCAGCTGAAATATCAAAGCTAAAACTATTTTTAGCGCCTACACCATCTGCAATAATATTGGCCGTTGCAGGAAAAGGCATGTCAGGAGTGACAGTGGCACAAATGATCAAATCAATATCTTCTGCTTTCGTGTTGGTTTTTTCGAGTAATCCTTTCACAGCGTTTATGCCGATGACAGAGGTTCCCTGGTTTTCTCCTTTTAGAATTCTTCTTTCTTTGATTCCTGTCCGGGTAGTGATCCATTCGTCATTGGTGTCCACCATGGTTTCCAATTCCCTGTTGGTCAAGACATACTCAGGTACCCAGCCATGAACACCTGTAATTACTGCTCTTGTTTTTTTCATTAATCAATGGTTTGTAGCCAAATTGAAAGTGTTGGTTTATGATTTGGCCTTTAGTGTTTTATAGTTAGTCAGTAAGGGAGTTTCCGTTTTATTGACAAACCAAAGCATCAAAATTATCTAAAATGTCCTTTTTCACCAAAGCTTTTTGCTATTTAAGACATATAGCATCAAGATTCTAAGGTGTATTCCTGTTGGATTCAGTAGATATTGAACGAAAAAATCCACCCTGAATCATGTCAGGGTGGATTTTGTCAAAAGGCCTTTTGTGTAATAATTAAGCAAGAACTTCTTTTTCCATGATAACCTGTCCTTTGTAGTACAGTTTACCGTCCAACCAATATGCTCTATGTGGTAGGTGGAATTCACCGGTAGTTGGACACTGAGCCATTCCTGGAGCTGTCAACTTATAGTGAGTTCTTCTTTTGTCTCTTCTGGTTTTCGAAATTTTGCGTTTAGGATGTGCCATCTCTATGCTATTTTAGATTAATCTTTATTCTTTAACTTATTTAAAATTTCCCATCTAGGGTCTACTGGCTTTTTCGGTTGAGATGGGTCTGTATCACTTGATTCTGTTTCTTTTTCATCCGAAACATAAACAACTGAACCTTCTCCTTCATCAAATTCATCTTCTTCGTCATCAAGGTAATCAGGGTGTATTTTCTTGGCTGGTATTGCCAAGAGGATAAATTCATAAATCAATTGGGCAACATTGATACTCGGGGTGTCCCTTGTAATCATCATCACATCTTCATTGATTTCCTGCTCAATTTGACCATATTTATAAAGCATAAATTCTTCATGCTTTAGCTGATAGTCAAATTCTTCCAAGCTTCTGTCACAGGTTAACCCTACTATCCCTTCGATTTCAAAGTTAGCTTCCATGAGTGATGCAGTCTTGTTCAGGTGCACTTTCACGGTTAGATTGGATCCTTTGACCCAATCAGTGGCTTCATAGAACTTAAAGAACTCATCATCCACATTAAACTCAAAAGTGTGTCTACCTTCATTAAGTTTGATGACGTCGATTTCGTACGTTCTCAAGAATTTCATGATTCCTCCCTCTAATTCAAGACCGCAAATTTAGGCAAATGAATGAGAAAAATAAAATTTGGTCAGGATTTATTTTTAAAAAGCTATGGCTCAGTAAAATGATGTTGAATTCATATTTTGAAATTTATGAAAATCTTCAACGATATCGATAACTAATCAATTAACGTTTTTGTACCATGATGATATTAACTGATACAAGATATTTGTTTTAAAATGCTGTTTAATTTTTATCAAATAATTCTTATTGTGGGAAAGTGGATAATCATGTTTATGTATATCGGATATGCAATTGCTAGAAAAACGAACTTAAATTTACCTCAGGTACTAACCAGGATTAAAAGGAGAAAGGTGTTGTTCGAAAGACAATTCGAACTTTCTGATGAATGGATTGAATTTCAAATTGAAACGGCCAACAAAATAAATCCAATGATGTTAAGTTAAAAAAATAACCCTATGAAATTTTTAAAACATAAAGTATTGATATCAAGTGTAATTTTTGCTGCTTTGGTTTTACCATTAGCTTTACAAGCTCAAGTAGACAGGGAAGCCCTCAAACAATATAATCAGGAAAGGATTGATTACAACAAATCAGGGATGCTAATACTGGGATCCTGGGCGGTAGGAAATATTGCCACAGGTGCAGTTATGGCTGAGAGGACTTCCGGTGAAACCAAGGCATTTCATCAAATGAATGTGTATTGGAACTCTGTGAATCTGCTGATAGCTGGTTTTGGCTATTTCAGTGCTATGAGAGAAGTACCTGAAGATGACTTATGGGCAACTATCAGTGCACAAAATAGCATTGAAAAAGTGTTGTTGGTAAATGCAGGCTTGGATGTTGCTTACATAGCAGCGGGATTATGGCTGAATGAGAGAGGGATGAGGTTGGATGATGAACAATTTCAGGGCTTTGGTAAATCCATTATGCTGCAAGGTGCTTTTTTGATGAGTTTTGATTTGATAAAGTACTTTGTACACAACAAACACTCGAAGGGTCTTGGCAAAATTGTGGACCAAGTCAACCTAACAGGGAATGGCTTATCCCTGCGATGGGAATTCTGAAATTCGGTGATGAAATATTCCGACAATTCACGTCAATGATTTTTTATTCAGGAGCAAAAGCCTTTGATTTGTTTACAATCATTTTTGCCCATGGAAAGTATCCGACCTTTTATAATTTATAAGTCTTCTGCTGGATCCGGAAAGACCTACACACTTACTTTGGAATACCTCAAACTTGCCCTTGGGAGTCCTGGAGCTTTCAGGCAGATACTTGCAGTTACTTTTACCAATAAGGCGACCCAGGAGATGAAAGAGCGGATTCTTGAGTTTTTGGAGAGGATTTCCAGAGAGGTTAGGCCTGAAGAATTTCTGGATCAGGAACTGATGAGGCATCTGGAGATAGATGATAAGACGCTTAGTGAAAGGGCAAAAAATACCCTGTTGGACATACTCCATTCCTATGGATATTTTTCAGTCAGTACTATAGATTCGTTTTTTCAAAAAGTCATCAGGTCATTTGCCAGAGAGATGGACTTACAAGCCAAGTTTGACATTGAACTGGACCAACAGGCTGTATTGGATAGGCTGGTAGATAGGGTGGTGGAGAAAGTGTCAGAGGATCAAAATCTCAAGCAATGGCTAGTGGAATATGCGAAAGACCAAATTGAGAATGGGAAATCTTGGGATGTCCGCTTGGGTATAAAAGAACTCGGCAGGGAGATTTTTCAGGAAAAATTCAAGCTTCACAGAGAAAGCTTTCAGACGGCTTTGGAAAAGGAGGACTTCGTACAGGAGCTTAGGGCATATATTTTTCAGCAGAGATCTATATTGGTTCAAATAGCATTGGAAATTAAGGAAAAAGCCAATGCCATCCGTGAAAGGAATGGGTTGGACTGGGCGGATTTTTCAGGTGGAAAAGGCAACTCTAATTTTGCAGGCAAATTTGAGAAGTTTGGTGATCAAATTCACCCTTTTCCTACTTTCACCGAAAAGCAACTCGTCAATATAGATAGTGTGGAAGGTTGGTATACCAAAACTTCCAAAAAGAAGGATTCGATTTCAGCAGCTGTAGATGGGGGACTGAGATCATTGATTATTGATGCTCTTCCGTTAAGAACAAGGTGGAATACCTTGGATGCTTTACTTAAAAATCTGCGCGTCTATGGAGTTTTCAGGAACCTTATTTTGGAATTGAGAGAGTTAAAAGATGAGGAAGGCATTTTATTGATCTCTGATGTCAATGATTTTCTAAAAGAAATTACCAAAGACAATGAAGCGCCATTTATTTATGAAAAAATAGGGAATCAATACAAGCATTTCCTGATTGATGAGTTTCAGGATACTTCGGATTTTCAGTGGTCCAGTTTCAAACCATTATTACTCAACTCTCTGGCTTCGGGAAATACCAATTTGCTGGTTGGGGATGTCAAGCAATCCATTTACCGTTGGAGAGGTGGGAAGCTGGAGCTGCTTTTGAATGAGGTTGAGCAACAGATTGGGAGTGCCATGATTGAAGTCAAAAATCTGGATGTCAATTTCAGGAGCCTCCCGAAAGTGATAGATTTCAACAATACACTTTTTGGCAATTTGCCAGAGTGGATGCAGCAATTGATACAATCAGATTTTCAGGTAGATGCAGGTAATATGCTTGGGCAGGCCTTCGCTGAGGTCCGTCAGCAAGTTCCTCAGAAGAAAAGAGCCCTTCCTTTTCAGGGCTTTATCCACTTGGAATTCACAGAAAAAGAGTACAGAAGAAGTGCTAACCATGAAAACGATGAGGATGCTGAAGAACAAGAGGAGATAGAGGTTCTGGATAAAATACCGGAATTGGTGGAGCGTCTCCAGGATAAGGGATATGCCTTAAAGGATATCGCATTTTTGGTCAGGAAAAACCAGGAAGGTGCCCAAATAGCAGATAAACTGATAGACTATGCCCGGGAAAACAAGGGGAACGGCTATGGTTACGATGTTCTATCAGAAGAATCCTTGTTTATCCATAGGTCCGCTGCTGTAAAGGCTTTGATATCGCTACTGAAATACCTCAGAGATCAGGAAGATCAGGTGGCGATTAAAACTTGCTTTTATTATTATGCTCTTTTTCATAAAATACCTTATACACACGAATTATTTGAATTGGGTGGACTCGCTACAGAAATACAGTCCAAGCAGAGACAATTGGAGACTCATGTAGGGAAGTGGCTTCAGCAGCCTCTCTTGGAGTTGGTGGACGTGTTGATACAGTTTTTGGAGCTTACCGATGCAGGAACTGATTTGGCTTATATCTCTGGCTTTAAAGAAGCTGTTTTTGATTTTGTAAAAAAGAACAGAGCGGACTTAGCAGGCTTTCTGGATTGGTGGGAATTGAATAAAGACAAGCAAACAGTGAAAATCCCCGAAGACCATGATGCGATGCGGATTTTGACTATTCACAAATCTAAAGGCTTACAATATAAAGTGATTTTGATGCCTTTTGTTGATTGGAAAGTGGTGGCTACAGGCAATCAAGCGCCAATACTTTGGTCACCATGGCAAGAGGAGGATCTTCAAGCCGTCATGCCCCTTTCTCATAATAAAGACCTAAGTCAGACGGCTTTTGAGTCACTCTATTCCGAGGAAGTGAAATTAGCTTACTTGGATTCACTCAACATGCTATACGTTGCATTTACCCGTGCTGAGGAAATAATCTGGGGACATGCAAATTATATCACTTCGAAGAGCAGTGGAATTTCTACCAAAACCACAGGGGGAATATTGTATACCTTATTTGAAGAAGGTCAGTTCTGTACCAGTATGGGGGAGGAAGCCATATGGAATTCTGAATCAAAAGTATTTGAATTTGGAGAATGGCCTGAGCTAAAAGAAAAAGAAAAAGATTTTTCTAAAAAGGAGCTCCTGTTGAATTGGGGATATACAGAGTGGAGCAGTAGATTGAAGACCAAAGAGTATGCCTGGGATTTTGGGCATATCGGGATACAAGATCGTTCCGAAAGAAAAATTGGTGTATTGGTTCACGAAATCCTTGAAAACTCCAATACCCTGAAAGAAGCCCTTTCATTGGTGACGCAATATAGTTTTGAGGGTAGGTTTGAAGAGCAAGTCAAAGTTGAATTGGAAAAGCAGCTCAAGGATTTATTTTCTACATCCCAATTCCGAAACTGGTATTCCGGTGAATATAAAGCGTTCGCAGAGCAGGGAATACTGCTTCCTGGTGGAGCCCAAAGGAGGCCTGACCGTATCCTCATCAGTGAAAAAGAGGTCATTGTATTGGATTTTAAAACCGGAGTTAAGAAAGATTCGCATCAAGTTCAGGTAAGAGAGTACATGCAATTGTTAGGGCAGATCGTGCCTTTGGTTGTCAAAGGCTACCTCTGCTACCTAGAACCTACACAAATCATAGAAGTATATGGATAGTTTTTTGAAAGATACAGCTGCCTCTATTCTGGCATCAGGCAGAGATATGAAAGATACTGTAGTGGTCTTACCAAACCGCAGGGCGGGATTATTTTTTATTAGGTACATGGGGGAATTGATAGACCATCCCAGTTGGATGCCAGACGTGAAAACCATAGAACAGGTCTTTGGTGGTCTGGCAGGACAAGTGCCCGCGGATAATCTGAGTTTGGTATTTGAACTGTATGAGGTGTATTGTCAGCTACAGTCTGAACCGGAAGATTTTGATAGGTTCTACTTTTGGGGGGAATTGATCCTGAAAGATTTTAACGACATAGATCAGTTTATGGCTGATGCCAAAACCCTTTATAGAAACCTTTCTGAGATCAAAAGTTTTGAAGCGGATCTCAGCTACCTGACAGATGATCAGGTGAAATTGATTGAGCAGTTTTGGAAGTCTTTCAAGAGCCAAAAGGACAAGGAGAAAGAAAAATTCCTTCGTTTTTGGCAGATTTTGGGAGACTTGTATGAGCGTTTTAATGCCCACTTGGATGTGTCAGGATTGTCTTATACAGGTAAAATATACAGGAATGCCATTTCCAAGTTGGATAATATGGAAGCCCCCGAAAAACACTATGTGTTTGTGGGTTTCAACGCCTTCACTTATACTGAGGAAAAGCTGATCAAACATTTCATCAAGCAATATGGAGCTGAGATTTATTGGGACATAGACACCTATTATCTCAAGGATGAAAGGCAGGAATCTGGCTTATTTTTCAGAGATTATAGGAAGGATCCTGTGTTTGGGCCAACCTTCCCCGAAGAGATTCCATCAAGAATAGCTTCAAAATCCAAGATGATTTCAACTTACGCAGTGCCTCTGAAAATCAATCAGGCGAATCTTGTAGGTAGTTTATTGGAACAAGTAAAAGCAGGGGAGTCTTTGGAGGAGACTGTTGTTATTTTACCTGACGAGCAACTGCTTTTCCCAACATTGCATGCCATACCTGAGCAAATTGAAAAGCTGAATGTCACTATGGGTTATCCTATCCGAAATGCACCTGTTTACGCATTTTTGGATGCAATATTGGATTTGCAGCGCTTTATTAAAGTAAGGAATGGGAAGACTTTTTTCTACCATAAACCTGTACTTGATCTTTTGTCCTTCACCTACCTCATTGATGCTGACAGTGCATTTGTAGCTTCATTGAAAATGCATATTTCAAGTACCAATAGCCTTGATATTCCTTCTGAAGTTTTCGAACAAGGAGGTGGTTTGTTTTCCATGATATTTAAGAAAGTAGAGGCGGTTGAGTTGTTTGAATACCTAGGAGATTTGCTTTCGAAGCTAGCTGAACAGCTCAAGGATGACAGTATTCAGCGCTCCTATCTTTTTCAAACCTACAAGTTACTCAATAGGATGAAGGAGAATTTCAAAGGGAATAGGTTGGGGGATTTGAAGACTGAGTTTTTTCTAAAGCTTTTCAGACAATTATTCAGAGAAGTCAAGTTGCCGTTTGAAGGAGAACCTTTGGAGGGTTTGCAGCTTATGGGAGTCCTTGAGTCCAGAAACCTTGATTTCAAGCGGGTGATTGTCTGTGATGTGAACGAGGGGAGTTTTCCTCCTGGGGGAGGCATTAATTCCATGATTCCTTATAACCTGAGGAGAGCCTTCAAGTTGCCTGTTCAAGAACAGAATGATGCCATTTATGCCTACACATTTTATAGGCTTTTGCATAGGGCAGAAGAGGTGCACCTGATATATAGTACTTCTGCCAATCAAGGTAAGGCAGGGGAGATGTCCCGTTTTCTCCAACAGATGCAAGTGGAGTTGGGGATTTCCAATCCTCAAGTGGTTATGTTGGAAGCTACGCTTACCCCATCAAGGGAGATTTATATTGAGAAAACAGAGGCTATTCTGGATACGCTGCGCAAATATGTGGTTCAAGGAAGTCCCAAAGACCACAGAAAAAAGCTTTCTGCTTCGGGAATTAATTCCTACTTGGATTGTTCTCTCCGTTTCTATTTTCGTTATGTGGCTGGATTGAATGAAAAAGAGGAAGTTGCCGCAGAAGTTGATGCAGGCGTTTTTGGAAGTATTTTACACAAGGCCATTGAATTTTTATACCAAGTTCCGGAGGGTCAGGAATTCCGGAAAATCACTCCGCATGAACTTGAGCGAATCAAGCCACAGATTCCTGCTATGGTAGACAAGGCCATCATGGATTTTTATAAGCAGTCAGAAGGTACTGATATTCACATTACCGGTCAGATGGAAATAGTCAGGGAGATTTTTGTAAATTATATTCAAGCTATCGTGGAATATGACCTGAGAAATGGAGATTTTAAGGTTCTAGGTTTGGAAAAAGATTATCATGCAAGCATCCCCGTCAATGTAGATGGCAAAATACAGCCAATAGGTCTTTATGGATTGATAGACCGGGTTGATGAACGAGAGGGGATTATCAGACTATTGGATTATAAAACCGGAAAGGATAATAAAAAAATAGAGTCCATTCCTTCTTTAGTCGATAGAGAAAATAAAAACAGAAATAAAGCAGGTCTTCAGACAATGCTTTATGCTTACCTTTACCAATTTGCCAATGATTCAAATCTAAAGCCCTTAAAACCTGGCTTATTCAACGTCAAAGAAATCTTTAAAGAAAACTTCAGTCCTTTCCTTTTGATGGACAAGTCTGAAGTTGAAAATTACTTTGACCATAGAGAAGAATTTGAGGAAGGTCTGAGCGGACTATTGGCAGAGATTTTTGATGCAAACATTCCTTTTACACAGACTGAAGATATTTTAAAATGTGGTTACTGTCCTTACAAAGAGATGTGTGGAAGGTGATCAAATCAGGTTATGGGAATCTTTAGCAGCTTTTGAAGAATTCCTAAATTATAGCAATTGAAATATTTACTTAATTAGCTTCAAAAGAATTGGAAGTATTTTGCGTTTTCACAAAAGAATTGGATTAACCTCCGCGTTTCTTCCTTCCGTTTGATTCGACTTTAATGTCAGCAGTAGGTTCTGGTTCGAACTGATAGAAATCTTCTGCTAGGATCTGATTGGCACCTTGGTCAAATACAATACTTTTGTAATAAAGGGGTAGCAAATAATCACCATTTTCATCAAGGATACCATACTTATCTCCTAACCTGACCAGTATTTTATTGAGGTCTTCCCTTCGAAGCTCTTGGAATTTGGGTGCCACAATCTCTTTTCCATCAGGTGCAATTAAACCAAATTTATTGTCATCTTCAGTAATAAAATAATTGTCTGCTCCACGGGAAATGCGTTCATAGCCTTCCGATAGCAATAAATTCCCACTTCTATCAATTAGATTTTGTTTCCCTGAAAGCCTAACCAAGGCTAGCCCTCTTTTGAATTCAGCTCCTTGTTCAAACTGTGTATCAGATATCCAGCTGCCATTTCTATCAATATAGCCCCATCGACCATTCGATTTGACGGCAGCAAAACCTTCGTTGAATTTCTTGCCATCTTCAAATTTGGCTGGGATAGCCCATTTTCCCAGGACATCCACAAACCCCAATTTCCCATCTTTCAAAGCAGGGTATAAGCCTTCTTTGCCTGGTAATATTTTGTCAACTCCTGCAATAGGCTTAACTTCCCATCCTTTTGGTCCAAGTAAGCCCATTGTTTGGTCTCTGAGAAAAACATTGTAATGCTTTTCTCCCACAGGCAGCACTTTTTCCATCCCTACTTGATCCAATAAGATGCCGTCGTTATCCATTACCCTACGCAGTTTGCCATGAATGTATTCCAATAGCATTCCGTCCTCATTGGTGATTTTATGATAGGATGAATAGCTGATATCCGCTTTGCCTTCCCGACCTTTTATCAACATGTATTGGTTGCCATCATAAGCATAAAAGTAGTCCTCTTCCAGGTGGACCAAGTGATCAATAACAGGTCTGAGCACATAATTCCCTTCTCTATTGACCAAGCCATAGCCTGTCGCTTCTTTTGCTATCAGGTAGTTTTGGTTGATTTCTCTAATCTCATCAAACAAGTGGTCAGGATCATCTGACAAGGGTAAAAAGTATCCTTGTGCTGTTTTGGCAATTACTTGTCCGTTCATGGCCAAAATAGCTTCGTCAAAAGTGCCTACATCGGTCAATTCACGAGTGGAGTGATCATAGAGCCAGTACTGCCTTCCTTTGTTGGCAAGGAGTCTAGTGAAAAAGGTCTGTACGTTATCATATTCCGCGGGTAAAATCTCTTCACCATATTCATGAAAAGCTCCTTTACCCTGCTTCCCCTGAGTAATGATCCAGGGCTGGTCATAAGCATGAATGGATTCTGCTTTTAGGTTGATAAAGGGTTTATATTCCCTACTTAATAATTTGACTTGATTGTTTGCATTGCTTATCCTCACAGATTCTCCCAAGATTCTGATGTGGTCATATTCCACTCTGGATTTAAGCATGAGATTTTGGTCATAAACCTCATAGGTTTGGGAAATTGCAGGTAAGTGGGTGAAATGTAGGATACAGGCAGAAAATATACTACCCCAAATTAATTTTGAACTCATCTTAAGCTAGTTGAAGAGGTAAATTAAAGGGAATAGTACTGTATTTCAATGTAGAATGTGGAATTTCTTATTCCTTTTTCTCGCTAATTTTTTCCAAGTCGAATAAATCAGAAATAATATTGATCATCTGATCTGCGTCGTCCCTTAGACAAGCAGCTCTCAATTGCACAACAGGCACCTTAAGCACTTTTTGCATCATGCTCTTGGTAATCCTATCAATCATGGCTACTTGACCAGAATCGGCATTTTTGAGAAATCTTTCCATTTCTTCCTGACGTATCTGCTCAAGGGCATTTTTGAGTTTGTTGATGGTAGGAGACACCATCATTCCTTTTTTCCAGTTAAAAAATTCTTCTATGGCCTCTTCTATGATTCTTTCTACCTCTGGTACTGCAGCAAGCCTTCTTTCTAGGGTTTCACTGGCTTTGCTTCTGATATTATCAACATTGTAAAGCATTACTCCGGGGACATCCTCAATTGTAGTTTCAATACTCCTAGGTACTGATAAATCAACAAATAGCTTATAGCTTGGAATGTCCAAAGATTTTACAAAAGAT
Source organism: Mongoliibacter sp. (assembly GCF_007692705.1). Classification (GTDB taxonomy): domain Bacteria; phylum Bacteroidota; class Bacteroidia; order Cytophagales; family Cyclobacteriaceae; genus Mongoliibacter. The sequence goes on along the minus strand of NZ_REBN01000224.1, from coordinate 26,049 downwards.
TTTGTAATGAATGGTTCTGACTTCATGATCGAAGAGACAACAACATCAGCGTCATTCATGGCATCCATACATTGCTCGAAAGGAATGGCATCATATCCCAATTCATCTGCTAAGGATTTAGCTTTTTCAAATGTTCTGTTGGATATGGTGACTTTCGCGTCAGGAATATTTACCATATTCTTAGCCACATCTTCCCCAATTTCACCTACACCAATTAAAAGAACACGAGGCTGGTAAGTATTTGAAGTAAGTTCTTCGATCAATTCAACAGCAGCATAGGATACAGAAGCAGCGCCATCTTTAAAGGCTGTTTCCTGCACTACTCTTTTACTGCTAAAAAAGACAGTATGCATAAGTCTGTGCAGAAAAGGACCTGCAAGATCCAAGTCAGCAGACATTTGATATGCTCTTTTGACCTGATTGGAAATCTGCATGTCACCGACCACCTGAGCCTCTAGACCCATAGATACTTTGAACAAATGCTGAATTGAATCCCTGTCGTGATTTATGATATTGAAGTATTCCAAATAATCTACAACATTAGAAATACCTTTTTCCAAACCTATCAATTTGATGATCTCAGTGCTGAGGTCTAATTCATGGGAATAATAAACTTCTGTTCTGTTGCAAGTAGATAGAATCAGTGTATCAGTCAGGCTGAAAAAATCCTTCAGTTTAATCAGTAAAGCATGTATAGAACCTTCATCTAAGGAGATAACCTCTCGGATCTGTACGGGAGCATTTTTATGGGACAAGCTTATCGCTCTGAAGTTGTGCTGCATTTCTGATACTTTTCGCATACAAATTTAATTCAGTTTCTTTTCAAAAGAAAATTTCGTGACATACTGTCTTAATTTAAAACCTATCTAAATAAGAGCGGTTGGAATTTAAATTCTATAGAGCCTCAAATTTTTACTTTTTGGATATTCCATTCAATCCTATTAAATTATGTTCTTCAATTACGGCGAAGTTCGGGTGATTGGATTTTAGACAAAAGGATATTTTTATGAAGTCTAAGTTTTATTTTTTTCTTAGAACCTATCTAGGATTTTCCAGAAGAGAATCCCGTGGGTTCATTTTATTGATTCCAGTATTCCTTTTGCTCTATTTTATTCCAAATTTTTATAACAAAGTGCTGGAAAATGAAAACATAGAGCATTACATTGAATATCAAGGGGTGATTGATAGTATGTTGGAAGCTGGGTTCCACTTATATCAACCAAATTTCGCCAAATTTAATTCTCCAACCCTCCAAGATACCACTAAAAAATCATCTTCTTATCAACGTAGAGAAGCACCTATGTTGAAAAAGCTTGATTTTTTTGAGGCTGACTCTGTGGTTTTGCAAGTAGTTCCGGGAATAGGGCAGAAGATGGCTGGCAGGATTGTGAAGTTCAGAGAAGGAATGGGAGGCTTGTTGCACAAAGACCAATTATTGGATGTTTATGGCATGACACCTGAAGTTTTGGATAGGGTTTTTGAATACTTTGATTTTAAACCTGGATTATACAGAAAACTCAATATCAATCAAGCTGATGTTTTTGAAATAGCCAAACACCCTTATATCAACTATGGCGCTGCCAAGGTGATTGTGGCATACAGGGAACAGCATGGCGATTACAGGAAGCCGGAAGACCTACTACAAGTCAAAATTTTCAGTGAAGATTGGGTGGAGAGGGTAAGTCCATATTTGATCTTCGAATAATTTTTTGGTTGGCCTTTGAGTAAAATAAAGAACAGTCAGTAGTCTACTTACTTCCACTTTAGAATGACAGAAAAACTTTAATAGACAATTAATTCTCCAGGCATATGACGTTTATTGTATCCTTATTTTGAAGATGAATAAACCATCTCCCCCCCGATAAATGTATTTTTTACTTTGATATTTCTCAAATCTTTGCGGCTGACTGTCATGATGTCTTCCTCCAAAACCACAAAATCTGCAAGCTTTCCGGGTTCTATACTTCCTTTAAGGTGTTCTTCAAAGTTGGCATATGCAGCCCAAATTGTCATTCCTTTTAGCGCTTGTTCTCTTGTGATCCTATTTTCCGGCTGAAAACCTCCGTCAGGCCAATTGTCAGCATCCATCCTTGCGACAGCAGCATGAAATCCGAAAAGGGGGTTGATATGTTCTACAGGAAAGTCGCTACCAAGTGCCAGCATTTCATTCTGATCCAAAAGGTCTTTGTATGCATAGGCTGTTTTGATACGAAAGGAACCCAAGCGCTGCTCAGCCCAATACATATCAGATGTGGCATGCGTGGGTTGGACAGATGGTATTATGCTGTATTGGGCGAATTTTGGCATATCCTCTTTGCTTACAATCTGCGCATGCTCAATTCTCCATCTCAGGTCGTTTTTTCCTTTCAGGTATTTGGCATAGATATCCAATAGGGTTCTGTTAGCGGAATCTCCGATGCAGTGGGTGTTCATTTGAAAGCCGTTCTCATACATTTTCATGGCCAATTCGTCAAACTCTTCAGGGGTTTTCAAAAGGAACCCATAATGATCACTGTGGTCATGATAGGGCCTAAGTAAAGCGGCTCCTCTGGAACCCAAAGCCCCATCTCCATATATTTTAAAGCTTTTTATAGTGATATTGTCATCCTGATAAGGTCCTGATTCAAAATAATGAGCCATGTTATCTTCGGAAGGATTGACCATTGCATACATCCGTATTTTTAGTGCCTTTTCTTGCTGCATTTTTTGGATCAGTTCAATGACTCCTCTTTCCAGGCCAGCATCGACCACTGTGGTCAATCCTACCTCAAAGCAATTTTCCTGTGCTCCCAGAAGTGCATTTCTTGATTCATCTTCACTTGGATCAGGAACTTTTGAAGACACCAATTTGATGGCATTATCAATTAGAACTCCTGTTGGTTTGCCATCCTTGAGAATGACCTTTCCCCCAATCATTTCAGTTGAAGCCGTTATGCCACCTAAGTTTAATGCTTTCTGATTGACAAGAGCTGCATGGCCATCGATCCTTGTAAGAAGAACTGGTGTGTCCGGAAATAATTCGTCAAGTGCATCTTTCGTGGGAAACTCTTTTCCTTCCCAGAGATTCTGATCCCACCCTTTCCCCATGATCCAAGATACGTCAGGATTTCTATCAAAGTGGTCCTTGACCCTCTGTATCAATTCCTCCTCAGATTCTGCTCCAAGCAGATCCGCGACATGTAGCCCAAGTCCGTAACGGTAAAAGTGTGCGTGGGCATCAATGAAACCAGGATAAATAGTTTTACCTTTCATATCAATGACCTGTTCACTTTTAAATTTTGAAAGTACGCTGTTGTTGCTCCCTACAGATACAAACCTGTTGTCGATGATAGCGAAAGCCTGTGCAATGTTGAAGCCTCCATCTACAGTATATATGGTGGCGTTATGTACAATTAGGTCTGCTGATTCTTTTCCAGTACCACAACTTTGAAAAATCAGCCCTGCAGTCAGGGTATAAATAAGGAGTAAAATTTTTTTCATTTTTGAATGTTGAATAGGTGATTGTTCTCCAAAAGACTGGATATTTGCCAAATGTCGGCATACAAATACGATTTTCTGAAAATTGAGTTGAATTTTCCCAAATTCGAATTCAGGTTGGAGGAAACTGAAGGTAAATTAAGCATTTTCGATTCATTGAGAAAGAAGAATCTTATGTTGACCCCAGAAGAATGGGTACGGCAACATATGATAGCCTTTTTGATCCAATACCATAATTACCCTAAATCTCTCATTTCATTGGAAAAAGGGTTGAAATATAACCAACTTCAAAAACGTTCCGACATTTTGGTTTTGGACAGGGATGGTAAAGCCTTTTTATTGATAGAGTGCAAAGCTCCTGAAATTCAGCTTTCCCAAAAAACTGTAGAACAGGTGTCAGTATATAATAAAAGTATTGCTGCTCCCTTCGTAGGGATTAGTAATGGTATTCATCATCTTTTTTTATCTTTTGATCCAAAAACCCAATCCTACAAGCAAATAGTAGAAATTCCCCAATTTGATGTCTAAATAAGTGACATCTGTCATCTTTTTGACTATATTTAAGCCAAAGGTATAAGTATTAAAACTATTAATAATACAATGAAAACCCAGCCCAAGAATGTTTCCTGTGAACTATGTATCAGTAGAAAGTTTTCCCTTTTTGCTGGTGTAGCAGATCAGCATTTATGTCATGTCTCTGAAAATAAAAACTTCATTAGCCACAAGAAAGGTCAAATACTGTTTTATGAAGGAACAAAGCCTTTAGGGGTTTTTTGTATCAATGAAGGGGTGGTTAAAGTTTCGAAAACAGCTTCTAATGGAAAAGAGCAAATTATTCGCTTGGCTAAGAAAGGAGATTTCTTAGGATATACGGCTTTGCTTGGTGAGGAGTCTTATTCTTCTTCGGCAACGATCGTTGAAGAAGCTAAAATCTGCTTTATCCCAAGAGAATCTTTCCTCAAAGTTTTATCAGATGATAATGCTTTTCAACAAAAAGTAACCAAAGCCATTTGTAATGACCTGGGCATTATGGAGAGTAAATTGACAGATGCTACCCAGAAATCTATCAGAGAGAGATTGGCATTTACACTTTTGAAACTTTGTGAAAATTATGGGATTGAAGGTCAGGAAGGACAGAAGATTGATATCGTATTGACTAGAGAAGAAATTGCCGGTTTGGTTGGTACAGCGACAGAAACAGTAATCAGGTTGCTTTCTGAATTCAAAAAAGACGAACTGATTGAGTTCGATGGGAAAAAGATTATAGTATTGGATAAAAAAGGATTGGCAAGACTTTCTGATTTCTATGGCTGATTTCTTTGTAAAATATAATGAGAGCAGTGCGGTTCATATCTGCACTGCTTTTTTTTTGGCAACCAATAAAGATCAAATGGTGTTTAGAAATTATGAAAAAGAATCTAGCTTTACTTTTACTTTTAACCGTTTCTACCATGGCTTGGGGACAAAGTCTTGCTTATAAAACTCTTCTTAAAGGTGTTTATGAAAAGGATTTTCCCGTAGTTAATCCACAAGACTTGGAAGGTATGCCTGATGCAGTGCTTTTGGATACAAGAGAAATCGAAGAGTTTGAAATCTCTCATCTCAAAGGTGCCAATTGGGTCGGTTATGATACCTTTACAATGGATTCAGTGAATGGAATTTCAAAAGAGCAGCCAATAGTGGTTTATTGTTCTATCGGCGCTAGAAGTCAAGATATAGGTAAAAAACTCAAAAAAGCAGGTTTTAAGAATGTTTATAATCTCTACGGAGGGGTTTTTCACTGGGTAAACGAAGGTTTTCCAGTGTATAATAAGGAAGGGGAAACATCTAAGGTCCATGGTTATAGCCGTACTTGGGGGATATGGCTGAATAGGGGAGAGAAGGTTTATTGAATTCGCATATTTGTCTTAACCAAGACATTTACGGGTGATTTAAAATTCGAATTTTATGCAATATTTCAGAAGTCTTCAGTGTAATTGATACGAACATACGCTTTACATCGTACCTTGATTAAACCAACATTTAATGTATTTATGAAAACACTAACAATTTTAATCGCCCTTTTCCTATTTAATTTTTCTTGTGGAGCCTACGAGATGACAGGTGCTGTAAGCAAAGCCCCATCACATGAGATTTTTGATGAACTTCTAAAAAGATATGTTTCTAAAGAAGGTAAAGTTAATTACAAGGGTTTTGTAGAAGAAAAGGGGAAATTGCAGAAATACTTGGATCTCCTGAGTAAAAATGCTCCTGACCGGAAGACTTGGTCCAAGGATGAACAATTGGCTTATTGGATAAATGCTTACAATGCCTTTACCATCAAGTTAATAGCTGACAATTATCCTGTCGAAAGTATCAAAGACCTTAACCCTACACTTACTGTCCCAATGGTTAATACTGTTTGGACAAAAAAGTTTTTCAAAATAGGTGGAGAGGATACCAGTTTGGATGATATAGAGCACAAGATCATCAGAAAGGAATTCGAAGAACCACGGATACATTTTGCTGTCAATTGCGCTTCTGTTTCTTGTCCACCACTTTTGAATGAGGCATTTACTGCCGAGAAGCTGGATAAGCAGCTTGAAAAGGCCGCTAAGGATTTTATCAATAACCCGAAGTACAATAAAATTTCTAAAGATAAGGCTGAGATTTCCCAGATTTTCTCATGGTTCAAGGGTGATTTTACCAAAAATGGAAGTTTAATTGATTACCTTAATAAATATTCCAAAGTTGAGATCAATTCAAAAGCCAAAATTTCAAATCTTAAATACGACTGGTCTTTAAATGAATGACAAAACCCAAAAAATAGTCATCATAGGTAATGGTATTGCCGGAATTACCTGCGCCAGAAATATCCGAAAAAGAGATGAAAATTCAGAAATCCTGGTGATTTCCGGAGAAACTGAATTTTTCTTTTCTCGTACGGCGCTCATGTATATCTATATGGGGCATATGAAATATGAACATACCAAGCCCTATGAAGACTGGTTTTGGGAGAAAAATAATATCAAGTTGAAGCAGGCCTGGGTTGAACGCTTAGATTATGGTAATAAAACCCTGCACCTTGACTCAGGAAATAAAATCATTTATGACACACTTATTTTAGCCACAGGTTCCGTTCCAAATAAATTTAATTGGTCTGGTCAAGATTTGAAAGGGGTACAGGGCCTATATTCCAAACAAGATTTAGATACAATGGAAATGAATACAGCTGGAATTAACCGTGCAGTTGTGGTAGGTGGCGGATTGATTGGAATAGAGATGGCAGAAATGTTAGCCAGTAGAAAAATCCCTGTCACCTTTTTGGTAAGGGAAAAGAACTTTTGGGACAATGTCCTACCCATAGACGAAGCCAGATTGATCAATAAGCACATCTTGGAACACCACATTGACCTAAGGCTGGGAACAGAACTGAAAGAAATTGAGGGAGATGAATCGGGTTTGGTCAAATCTGTTGTCACAGATAAAGGAGAGACGATTTCCTGCCAATTTGTGGGCTTAACCGTGGGGGTCAGTCCCAATATCAAATTTCTTCAAGATTCAGCATTGGAGACTAAAAGAGGGGTTTTAGTAGATAGGTTTTTCAAAACCAATATAGAGAATGTTTATGCTATTGGGGATTGCGCTGAATTTCATGAACCTCCGGCTTCAGACAGAAAAAATATCGAACAGGTCTGGTACACAGGTAGGATGCATGGAGAAACTTTGGCCTATAATCTTACAGCAGAAAATCCGGTAGCCTATCAACCGGGTATGTGGTTCAATTCAGCCAAATTTTTTGACATAGAGTATCAAACTTATGGGCTTGTCCCCAATGAGGATAAGGAAGGAATAAGTTCTTTTTATTGGGAAAGCGAAACAGGGAAAAATTGTCTAAGATTGGTTTTTGAGGAGAAATCTCAGAGATTGTTAGGTGCCAATAGTCTTGGCTGGAGGCTAAGACATGAGTTTTTTGAAAAGGCTATAGAAAAAGAGTGGACCTTGGAAAAGGTTCTTAAAAATTTACATAAAGCAGATTTCAGTACTGAGTTTTTTGAAAAATTTTATAAAAAAGTTTTTAAAAAGTACGAGAATGAGACAGGCAAAAAGATAGCGTTGGAAAAGCAATCGTTCTTTCATAGGTTAATTGGTTCAAGGGCATGAAAATAAATCAAATAATAGGCTTGATAATATTTATCCTGGGACTTTTTTCTTTCAGTGTAATACCTTTCTTGGGTACTTACCAGCTAGAAAAAGAGATGGTGGAGGCCAAGGTTAAAGAGGAACATCAAGAAGATATGCTACGCATTCTTGAGCCAATGTATGGTGAGGAATACATGAGTAATTTTGCTTTTGTCTCAGATTTCAATGGGTATTTTGATGAATACAATGAAGCACTTAAAGCCAATGAAGATTGGGATAATGTCATTTGGGACGATTATGCCTTTGACCTTACCAAAGCAGCTACACAAGGAGCTGTTGCAGACAATCCAAACCTTTATCTAGCCATATCTGTGGGTTTGGCAGTCTTAGGTGGTTTGATCTATATTTTGCCTATGTACAGGAATGAGCCGGATGGAATCAAGAATGATGGGATTTATTTTTCTTCTATGAAATCTAGGGGCTTGCTGGGAATCATTACCGGTACTTGGTTAATCCTTTTTTATATCATCCTTTATTGGTTCCCTGAGTACCTGACCAACTTGGTGGTACTTATGGATCCCTTGAGTATACTGCTATCTGGAAATCCGGCGTCTCAGTGGTTTCTATATGGGTTTATATATACACTAGCTATTTTGGTGATGGGTATCAGGATGTTTAGAAAATACAAGGGAAATGCCTACCAAACCATTAGGACAGCCTCTGTGATGTTTTTTCAATTGTCTTTTGCATTTTTGATTCCGGAAATTCTTGTTTTACTCAACAAACCTTGGCACGACTTCAAAAATATCTGGCCTCTGGATTATTCTTTTTTCTATGATTACAGAATGGAAGGAATGCTCAGTTCGGGTGCCTTGGGAATGTTTATGCTGATTTGGGGAATTATTTTGATTATTATAGGGGTTCCCCTTTTTACTTATTTCTACGGAAAACGATGGTATTGTTCTTGGGTATGTGGCTGTGGAGGTTTGGCGGAGACGTTGGGTGATCCATATAGACAATTGTCAGATAAATCTTTAAAGGCCTGGCAGGTCGAAAGGTACATGATCCACGGAGTTTTGGTGTTTGCAGTTTTGATGACTGCTGTTACCATTGTCAATTACTTTATGGAATTTGGACTACTAGGGCAGGCCACTGATCAATTGCACAGCGTGTATGGATTTGCCATTGGCTCAGCATTTGCCGGAGTGGTCGGTACCGGTTTCTATCCATTCATGGGAAATAGGGTCTGGTGCCGCTTTGGTTGTCCACTGGCAGCATACTTGGGATTGGTTCAGCGCTTCAAATCCCGATTTAGAATCACCACTAATGGAGGACAATGTATATCTTGCGGCAATTGCTCTACCTATTGTGAAATGGGCATAGATGTACGCTGGTATGCGCAGAGAGGTCAAAATATAGTAAGGTCTTCCTGTGTAGGTTGTGGCGTATGTTCAGCTGTGTGTCCCAGAGGTGTATTGAAATTAGAAAATGGTGAAGAAGAGGGTAGGATAAACGACAACCCTATCCTTATCGGAAACAAATCAATTACTGTAAAATCTTAATGAGTATCCTTTATATTTTCTTAGGCGTGTACTTATTGGCCATGCTTTTTGTTAGCCTGTATAGCTTTGCGCAAGCCCATTTATTATATCATTTTTTGATTTTCAGGAGAAAAAAGAGAATCGATCCATTCCTGGATATAGACAACCTGCCTTATGTAACAGTACAGCTACCAATATTCAATGAAAAATACGTGGTAAAAAGGTTGATAAAATCCTGTGCGCAATTCAATTACCCAAAAGACAAATTACAAATCCAGCTATTGGATGATAGTACAGACGAAACAGCGGCTATCATCCAACAAGAATTGAGTCAATATCCAGACATTAATTTTCAGTACTTGCACAGGTCTGACCGGAAAGGATTCAAAGCTGGAGCCCTCAGAGAAGGAATGGAAAAGGCTACGGGAGAATATATTGCCGTATTTGATGCTGATTTTTTACCAGATCCTGACTTTATCATCAAGACTATAGGGCATTTCGAAGACCCCAAAGTAGGAATGGTGCAATCAAGATGGACTCATTTGAACGAAAACTATTCGGTACTTACCCGTTTGCAGGCATTTGCACTGGATGCCCATTTTATGGTGGAACAAATAGGCAGAAATCAGCAACAAGCATTTATCAATTTTAACGGAACTGGAGGGATATGGAGAAAAACCTGTATTCTCGATGCCGGTAATTGGGAGGATGATACCCTAACTGAGGACCTTGACTTGAGCTATAGAGCGCAGCAGAAAGGTTGGAAGTTTGTTTACAGACCTGATATCAGTTCTCCAGCAGAGCTTCCTCCCGTGATGTCGGCTATCAAGTCCCAACAATTTCGCTGGACGAAGGGTGGTGCGGAATGTGCAGTCAAGCACCTGAGGAATGTATTGACCAATCCATTTCCGATAAAGGTGAAGATCCATGCCACGGCGCATTTGCTAAATGCATTGATCTTTATAGCAGTTTTTTTGGTAAGTATTAGCAGTATTCCAATCTGGCTTGGTTTTCAGATGGAATGGATTCCTTGGACTTATTTCAAATATGCAGGAGGCTTTTTATTTAGTTTTGTGATCATTGCTTTTGTTTACTTCGTGGCAAATCTCAGTTTACTTGATTTCTCCTGGAAAGGAATATGGAGATTTGTATGGGAATTGCCCTTGTTTTTATCAGTTTCAATGGGACTGGCCCTACACAACGGACAAGCAGTATGGGAAGGAATTACCGGTAAAAAATCACCCTTCATCAGGACCCCTAAGTACAACCTTTCCGACTCTGGTAGAATATGGACTCAGAATTCATACAATCAGTTTAAGGTTCCTGCCACTACTTATATTGAAGCAATATTGGCTTTGGTTTTTTCTTTAATTGTTTTGGCTTCTATCCATTATGGAACCTATCAAATGGTGGTTTTCCATTTGATGCTTGCCTTAGGTTACGGATTGGTGAGTTGGTATTCTTTCAAAAGCTATAGAAAAGCTAAAGTCTAACCTCCTCAGTCTAGAATTTTCTCAAATAAATCCCGTACCTGTTTTTCTACCAAAGATTTGAAGTCCTTTCGATCTTCCTGAAGATTGCCCAGTAGGTCCAGGTACTTTTTAGAAATATTCTGTTTATCAGTCAAAAACCCAGTCAGGTGCTGGATAAAAAGATGGTTTTCATACCATTTCAATAGAGATTTCTGTAGCAAAAACATTTTATCATGTACCTCATTGACAAAAATAGGGTTGAACCCAGACTCAATTCTCAAATTTTCCAGGGCTATGATTACCCTCAGTCCTTCATAGATATCTTTCAGTGCTTTGCTATCGAGTTTGTTTTTATGATCCAAGTTGAAAAATTCCAACTCTTCATTGATTATTTGATTTGTAGCGGTATTGATCATCAAAGGTTTTAGGCCTTTACTCAACTTATAAGCAGTATCATACAAGTCCTCCCAAATATGTAATGGAGTAACAACCACGTGATCGTAGACCTCAGCATATAGCTTGTTTTTCTCTGATAAAAGGTTTTTGGTGTATGTCCTGAATTCTATTGCTTCTTTTATCTTGACGGACTCCACTTGATTGTTGACCATTTTTAGGTGCTTGGTTTTTTTCAGCCCTTTAAAAAGATCTTTAAAAGGGGCAAAAAGCTCAAACTTGAGACCTTCCTTTTTAAAATGTATATGGGACAAGAGATCAATATAAATTTCAAGAAATATCAAACGACTTTCCAGTTCAATAGCTTTTTTGCCTTTGAACTGCTTGCTAAGAGATGCATGTGCAGCTTTCGCTTCTTCAAAATGCTGCTGAAACAGCCCAAAAACAGGAGAAATATTACCTTGCATAGTTTAGGAAATTCTGACCAGGGTCGCACCGTAGCCAAATCGGCTCTTCTGTGTGTCCTGAAAATACTTAATATTTCCCAATTGACTCAAATACTTGTGAATTTCTTTTTTGAGCACCCCATTTCCAATACCATGAATGAAACTTATTTCATCCATTCCAGAGGCAATGGCATAATTCAGATTTTTCTCAAAAGCTTCCATTTGAAGCTTGAGCATTTCAGAATTGCTCATCAAATCATGATCTTTGGTCAATTTTTCTATATGCAGGTCAACTTCTTTGGGTGGGCGAGGAAAAGATTGTTCTGGCTTTATTACCTCAGGGTTCAATTCTCTGTTAAGTGTTTGAATATCGATTTCTTTGGCGTTTTCGGTAAGGCGAAAGACATAGCCGCTTTTATCCAAAATCGGGGCCATTCCCTTGCTTTTGAAGAAAGTATTGGCTTTGAATTTGATTTTGCGTTCTAATGCGGGTTCCGTTTTTTCAATCCTTTGGTTGATAGGGAAAAGCTGTACCAACAGGGGTGGCCATTCCTCAAAATTCTGTATAGACTTTTCCGTTATTTTTTTACTTGTTTTAGCAGCGATCTTATCAGCCAATAAAGTTTGGGAATTTGAGCCATAGTGTTCCGAGGTAATGGAAAGAAAATCCTTCGGGGTATTATTACAAAGGTAGACACTGTGGTCTTTGTCATTGAGGGGAATATATACCAGATAAATAGCTTCCAGGCTCTGATTCTTTGCTTTGCTACTTAAATTTTCGGAAATCACAGATGTGTCTTCTACCTCATTTTTGAAGTAACTCCTCTCTGTACTTGAAATCAAGACTACCTCGTTTTTCATAGCAGGGATCCTGAACCCATCCTCTATTTCTATTTCAACTCTTCCACCTGAAGAGATTTTGGTGATTATTCCTTCCTCATTTCCATGAAGCAACCTTACTCTGTCTCCTATATTCATCAATTCAATGCTTTTTTATATGTCTCAAGGGCCCTTTCCCGTGCAGATTTATGTTCTACGATGGGTTCGGGGTACTTGTCGGTCCCATATTCCGGAACCCATTTTTTTATGTATTTCAGATTTTTGTCAAATTTGGCTGTTTGGGATTCAGGGTTGAAAACCCTGAAATAAGGCTGTGCGTCAGTACCAGTACCTGCAGCCCACTGCCACCCACCATTATTGGACGAAAGTTCAAAGTCCAGTAATTTTTTTGCAAAATACGCTTCTCCCCATCGCCAATCAATTAAAAGATGCTTTGTCAAGAAACTTGCTACAATCATTCTTACCCTATTGTGCATGTAGCCAGTTTTGTTCAATTCCCGCATGCCTGCATCTACTATGGGGTAGCCGGTTTTTCCTTCGCACCATTTCTCAAATTCTTCTTGGTTATTCCTCCACGGAATATGGTCATATTTTGATTTGAAGGCTTTATCGACCACCGATGGATTGTGGTATAAAATCATCATGTAAAACTCTCTCCAAATCAACTCATTCAGGTAAGTTTTATTCAATTCGTCTGCTTCTAGAGCCAGTTTGCGAATACTTAGTGTCCCAAACCTCAAGTGAATACCCAACCGGCTCGTTCCTTGCTGCGAGGGGAAATTTCGGGTTTCGTCGTATTTCCTGATCAGAGGTTTATCGATTTCCAAAGGAGGAATCTCGATATCGGTCTTTTCAAAGCCCATATCTTCCAAGCTTGGAATAGGCAAAGGTTCAGTTTTGAAGAAGTTCTTTTTACGGCCATCCAAAGACACCAGTTCGATTTTTGATTTGTGGAATTTTTCCAGCCAAACTTTGCTAAATGGCGTGAAGACTTTATAAAAATCTCCTGATCCGTTGACAATTTCGTCTTTTTCAAAAATCACCTGGTCTTTGAAATCCAGAAATTGGATATTCTTATCCTTTAGCAGATTTTTTACTGATGAGTCCCTTTCTTTGGCATAAGGTTCATAATCTCGGTTGGTGTAGACATTCTCAATCTCATATTCTTCCAAAAGCTCCTTCCAAATATCGATCGGTTTGCCATATCGCACAATTAAGCTGCTTTCAAAGTCTTCTAGCTTTTTGGAAATTCCCGTAATTTGATCATGGATAAAACTTACCCTGGCATCTTTTTTATCTTCTAGGTCATCCAAAATATCCCTATCAAAAATAAAAAGAGGAAGTACATTTTTTTCCTGCTCAAAGGCATGGTATAATCCTACATTGTCATCTAAACGTAAATCTCTTCTAAACCAAAATATGCTTACTTTATCCATAGTTTATATATTGTTTTAGGTTTAGAATATCCCAATTTGAAAAATGTTTCAATCTTCCTCCTCTTTTCTAAGATTTTTAGGCTTTTCAATAATCTCTAGGTATTCAGGCTCCACCTTTCTGTCCAAATCTTTTAGGGGAATTGGTTGCCAATTTTCGTCCTCTTCAAATTGATATCTAAGGAAATCATCAGTATCGTTGATTCTGAGTTTTTCTCTTTCACCTGACCTCAATTTATTCCAAAGTTCTGTAAATGAATTAAAGGAAAGATTCTGAGAGACTGATACTCCATAGGTAGCGACATTTCTTGCCAGAGAAAGAGAGGTGAAGGTATTGAAATTATTTCTATTGTAAATCCTCATTCTATATCTGCCATCTTCTGTGAGCAGGTATTCTGCCTGCCAGTCACCCGCGATGCTATTGATATCAGCATTTCCCTGTAAATCCGTAAATCCACCATCTCTTGTAACCCTTAATCTACCATCAAGGAATGTATAGGCTACGCGCAATTGGAATGTTTCCAAGGCATTTTGATCAAGATTAGCCAAGTCAATATCCACTTCCAGATTTTGATCTACCTGGGCAATAAAGCTGTTCAATTGCGAGGAAAGCAGCTGGCTAAGGTTGGATGTTGCAATGTTGCTGACACCGGTGAATTGTCCTTCTGGAGAAAGGGACCGCATCATAATCACAGAAAAAACCTGTCTGTTTTTTTCCTGTTCATCATTGGCTATCCGGTTTTGGAAGGCTGAAATATAGGTTTGTATATTTCCTTCAGAGGGGAATTCTGCAAAGTCAAAATTAAAAGCGATATCTGGAGAGAGTAAACTTCCTTTAAGATCCATGATAACCCTCAGCGGCCACCTTCTTCTCATCTGCGGATCTTCCAAACCTTGGTTTTGTACATTTTGTAAATTCTGTAAAGATACACTTTCCTGATAATACGCCCTAAGGTCCATCACTCCTTCATATGGATCTCCATACCAGGAAATCCGTCCGCCTGGCTCAACTATAAACTCCCTTCGGATCACATTATAAAGTGAGAAATTATAGCGGGCTTCAGTGATTTCATAATTCCCTTGCATGGAAAAATTCCCCTGCGTGTCGATATTCAATGTCAGTACTCCTCGCCCTCTTCCCTGAATATTTTCACCTGTTCTTGGATCTATTTGGATTTCTGTATAGGCATCTGGGGTGATATCTAGGGTGAAATTCATACGGACATTGTTGATAGCAAGCTTTTCAACTGACTCTTCAAAACCCTGCGTCTGGGTCGTATCCCTTATGTTGATAATATTGATGAAATCTTCTTGGGCTTGAATATTGGACGAGCCAAAAGGGATAAAAATTCTCGTATTTGGCTGGGAAGTAGCACGGGCTGTTATGTCCAGGTTATTGGCTGCACCGAATATATTGAGACTACCTGAAACATTGGCTGTTCCATAAAACAGGTCATTGTCCCTAATAGAAGTGTTTAGGACTTGGAAGTTTTCCATAGTAGAAGAAATATCCAAGACAAAATCACTGAAATAGTCATGAGAGATCCCGCCGCGCATTCTTGCACGGTTACCATTTACATCCCTAAGTATGATTTCCCTAAAACTTATTTCGTTTGGTTCAAAAACCAAGTTTCCATCTATGGTATAAGGGGTGTTCAGGTAATTGATTAAAAGGCGTCCTTCATCGACCCTTCCGGTGCCGGTGACTACAGGGAATGCCAGAGTGCCACCGATATCCAATTCTCCGGTAACAGTTCCACCCATTTTAGTTACATAATCTTCCAAAAACGGTTCTAATACAGAAATATTGGCTTTTTGCAGGTTTGCTTTTAAGGTGAGGTTCTGTTCTTCACTTCCAAGTGAACCCTCTAAAGAAATAACTTTTTCTCCTAAACGGTAATTATTTAATTCAACATTGATCAAGCCCTCCGAAAAGAAAGTGCCTGCCTCTATGTCACCAATCAAAAAGTTGTTGATGTAGAAATCTTCAACATTCAATTGTCCATTGATGGCAAGGGTTTCGAAAATATTACTCAGTCCAAACTGACCATTAGCTCTACCCTCAAATTCTCTTATAGAAAGTGTGTTGAAAAAGTCAAGGTTTAAATTATTGATTTCAATCCCTAAGACATCCTCTGAACTCTCTGATACATTTCCATTTACGGAGATAAATTGCTTTTCATTGAAAATTTTGAGATTGTCAAAGAGAAAGGCATTATCTGCAATGTAAATTCTGTTTTCGGGATCGAAATTCCAGATTTTATCAATGATCTTGAGCTCTGATGGCTCAAATACGATAGTGGTATGGTCTGGAAATATGGTGATTTCATTTTGTATGCGCAGGTAGCTTCCGGTGCTCAATTGGTCTTGGCGGTAGCTGAAATCTATATTGTTAACATCCCATATTGCTTCAATTTCCAGGTTGTTGAAGACCAATCCCGACTTGAGGTTTTGTTGTTTGGAGTAGATATAAAAAGAAGCCAACACGTCATTACTTCGTGTTAGTTTTGAAGTATTGAAGTCAAGGTTTGTGTCGAACAAGAAATTACCGTTATAGTAAATGCTATCAATTCCGGAGTAAAAGTTCAATATGGTATTGTCAGGGGTTTGATAAAACGCACCCTCTATTAGGGTGTTTTTGGAAATAGATGCCTTAGGTTCTATCAAATTGATAATGGGATTGATATCAATGAAATTCATATTGATATCAATATTATAGGGGTCGTGAAGCCCTACTTGGGAGATGTCTACGGGACTTTGAGAATTGGTCAAGATTGCCAAATATTCTCTGCTGAGATTGGTCACATCAGTGATCAATTCTTCTACTTTGAATATTCCAGATATCCCAGCTACCAAAAGGTCTGAGTTGAGAGAAATCACCCTTGAATCATCTGTAAACAATGACTGGAAGAAGAAATTATCTACATTCAAGGTACGCCCTTCCAAACTTACGGCAATGTCACTGAATCTGGCAATCCCCTCAATATCATCCAGGGTGATGCCTTTTGTATCCATGTCTAAATTACCGCTTATGAAAAGCTCATTATCTACAATTTTTAATTCCTTCAAAAAGGCAGTATCCAGTTCCACGTTGAGTCTGATGGAGTCTTTTTTATCCCGTAAATCCAGTACTCCACGGGCTTCACCTTTAAGGTTAGGGTCTGCTATTTTTATACTGCCTCTGAAAAGATCCCTTCCATAGGTGGCATCTGTCCTGATATTAGTATAATCATATCCCATTACACCAATTTTTCTGATATCTGCATCCAATTCCAAAATGGCAGACTCTACCGCTAGTCCGGTTCCTCTTACCCGTCCTGTCATAGATACTTTTTGAAACTGTTCCCTATCCTCCATCAATATTCCCATATCCAGATTTTCCAACTCCAACCTTCCGGTATAAGTCGGTGTGTTGTTCTCTGACTTATAGCTTAGCCTACCGGTCATATTTCCTATGCCCGTTCTAAATCTCCCATTGAAAGTGAAAAAATGTAGATAACCTGAGAAATCAGTGTCAAAACGAATATCCCTGAACTTATTGACTTCCCTTTGGGCTTGCTCTGAAATATATGGTTTAAGATCAGTGCTGCTAAGGATAGAATTCATCAATGACATTTCAAAAAAAGTATTGCTTACATCAGGCAGGCCATTGATTTTAAATTTCCCAAATAAGGCGCTACGCTGTCCAAACCGAATCAGCAGTTGTTCTGACACCAATTTGTCAACAGTCCCACTGACTTCTCCGCTCAAGGATATCCTATCTTCAACTTCTGGCAATTGGTCGGTAAAATAACGTAAGTCCTGAATGTCCAAAAAGGCCTCATCAAGTCTGGCGAGTATTTGTACCTCCTGATTGAAATTGGAAAGTGCACTGCTGGAAGAGTAGCTGAATTTTAGATAATCTTTGAATTCGGTTCTGTTAGACCTGAGATAAAGATTATCAAATTCCATAAATGTAGGAGCGTAAGTAAAATCTGTTTTCAGTTGCTGGAAAACCATACCTGAAGTGCTTTCTTCACCTCTTAGGTAATTGACTTTCATGCCCAGATTTGGTCCGTCAGTGTAGAACTCATCTGCATCTGCAATTAGGTTACGAAACCTAAGGTTGTTGTAATCAAAGCCTTCAGTTACTGGTATTGCATCGTAATTAAGGATGTCAAGAGATGTCTGATTGAAATAGATATTGTTTATTTCAAACCTCCCAGATGGCTTGTCGGGATCTTTGGTGCCAGGAAGTAATTCATTCAGTCTTGAGAAAAATTCAGAAATATTGATGTAGGGCTCATCTTCATGAAATATTAACCTGACATTTCCTTTTTCCATCTTGATTTGGTCAAGTGAGGGACTTTCTTTGTCAAATAATCCACGGATAGAAAAATCTATATAAACTTCCTCCAAATCGACCATGAGGCTATCTTTTTGGTCGTGAATTACCACGTTATTCAAACTGATAGCATCCCACCACCTGATTTTTACGCTCGATACTTTGGTATCAAAGCCTGTATTTTTGGTAATATAATCAGTTAAAACTCCCGATATTTTGGTTTGAAAATAAGGGATTTGAAGCAAGGCAGCTATTAAAAAAATTCCCAAAACAAGGAAAAGTACCAGCCTGAAGATCAGCCTTAAGGCTTTCAGTATTTTTTCCGTAACTTTCGGGTTCTTTTCCAAGGATCAATCTGCAATGAAAATCAATATTCTGGCTATAGAATCATCTTGTGATGAAACGTCCGCAGCGATAATTTCTGACGGCAAAATACTTAATAATATTATCGCTACGCAATCAGTACACGAAAAATATGGTGGAGTAGTTCCTGAGCTTGCTTCAAGGGCTCATCAGCAACATCTTATTCCTGTAGTACATGAAGCGATAGAAAACTCCGGGATTTCCAAAAATGAACTGTCTGCTATTGCCTTCACTAAAGGACCAGGCCTTATGGGTTCTCTTTTGGTGGGTGTATCCTTTGCGAAATCTTTTGCCTATTCTTTGGGTATTCCTTTGATTGATATCAATCATATGCAGGCCCATATATTGGCACATTTTATTGATGATCCCAAGCCTGAGTTTCCATTTATCTGCTTGACGGTATCGGGCGGGCATACACAATTGGTCTTAGTCAAAGGATATTTGGACATGGAGGTGATTGGGGAGACGATGGATGATGCTGTAGGAGAGGCTTTTGATAAAACTGCGAAACTATTAGGATTACCATATCCTGGAGGCCCATTGATTGATAAATATGCCAAAGAAGGAAACACCAAAGCTTTTCCTTTTCCGGTATCGGATATGCCAGGATTAAGTTTTTCATTTTCAGGAATAAAAACAGCAGTTCTTTATTTTTTGAGGGATCAATTAAAAGGAAATCCGAATTTTGTTCAAGAAAATTTAGCAGATTTATGTGCTTCAATTCAATTTACTTTGATCAAAATGCTGATGCAGAAGTTGAAAAAAGCAGCAAATTTGTACAAAATCAATCATATTGCTATTGCAGGTGGTGTTTCAGCAAATTCAGGATTAAGGGCGGAACTGCAACTTTTGGCAAACAAACATGGTTGGAAGGTTTACATCCCGAAATTTGAGTATTGTACAGATAATGCCGCTATGATTGCCATGGCCGCACATTTTAAATATATGAAAGGTGAGTTTTGTGGATTGGATGTGGTACCTGAGGCAAGGATGAAGATCTGAGAAGTAAGAAGCGAGAGACTAGAGACGAGAGACGAGAGCTGAGAGCCGAGATGCGTGAGAGAAATCAAGAAATAAGGGCAAACAAGTAAAAAGCGAGAAGGCAAGAATCAAGAGAATAGGTGTAATTTATAATAGGACCTTATTATTTTAATATTTGATGTTTTTGCAAGGAAGCGGTGAGTAGTTTTAGTGACAAATTTTAATTTGGTAAGGAGTTGACATACTAGTTTCTTACTATAAAAGGATGAATACATGTCTGACAAGAAAAAAAGATTTGAAAAGCATATCAATATAAGAAATAAAAAAGCCAGCTATGAATTTGAGTTTATAGATACTTTTGTGGCAGGTCTTGTCTTGAAAGGGACAGAAATTAAATCTATCAGAGAGGGCAAGGTTTCCTTGACTGAGGCATATTGTTTTTTTAGAAAAGAAGAGCTATTTATCAAGCAGATGCATATTGCTCCTTACTCTATGGCTGCGAGTTACAATCATGATGCAGTACGTGAAAGAAAACTGCTATTGAATCGGAAGGAAATAGAAAAACTTCAAAGCAAATTTGAGGAAAAAGGATTGTCTATAATTCCGGTCAGAATTTTCATGAATGACAAAGGTTTGGCAAAACTTGAGATCGCTTTAGCGAGGGGAAAGAAAGTCCATGACAAAAGGCAAAGTATTAAAGAAAAAGATTCAAAAAGAGAATTAGCAAGGATGAAGTTTTAAAACATTCTCACTGAACAACAGGTTTTTCCAATCAAAGTTTTATCTTAGAGGTCTATGGAAAAGCGTGTTTTGGTGTTAAATCTGGATCATAGTCCGATAGCCGTTGTCAACGTGCAAAAGGCGCTGGTTCTTGTTTTTTTAGAAAAAGTAAGCTGCCTAAGTCATTACGAAACACTTGTAGTTAGGACAGTCTCTAAAGAATTTAAATATCCGGCTGTCATTAGACTTAATGAGTATAAAAATATCCCTTACAAAGGGGTGCTTTTAAATAGGTCTAATCTATTTCGTCGTGATGGAAACGAATGCCAATACTGTGGGTCCAAAAAACAGCTAACAATTGACCATGTAATTCCCAAATCAAAGGGAGGTAAAACCAATTGGTCGAATTTAGTTACTGCATGCCATAGGTGCAATGTACTGAAAGGGGACAAAAGTCCAGAACAGATGGGATTGAAGTTAAATAGCATTCCTTTTAGGCCTACATTAGGTTTCTTTTTGGCAAATTACGCAGAACGCCATGCAGAAGAATGGATGCCGTTTTTAGATGTAAAAGTCGTGGGAGTAAAATAAACCCACTATTTGGGAGGGGTGGAAACTATTTTTCGAATTTGGGTGTAGTGCCATTTACAAAAAGGTTTTTCTAATCATTGAAATTAAAAGTACCTTTGCATTGTCATATAATTCGCCCAGACCCAAATGAGTGAGCAGATCAAACATGAATGTGGAATAGCCATGTTGAGGCTTCGAAAAGACCCTCAATACTACTTGGATAAATACAAATCACCCCTGTATGCTCCAAATAAGCTATACGTCCTGATGCAAAAGCAAATCAACAGAGGACAAGACGGCGCAGGAGTCGCCAATATCAAAATCAACACCAAACCAGGAACAAGATATATCAGCCGTTACAGGTCCATAGAACCACAGGCAGTTAATTATATCTTTGATAAAATCCACAAGAAATATAAAAAAGCCAAAAAGCATGGAGGGGATGCAGCCCTCACCAATGCAGAATACCTCAAAGAAAATATTGCGTTTTCTGGAGAGGTATGGCTTGGACACCTACGCTATGGCACTCACGGCGAAAACAGTATTGAAACCTGTCATCCTTTTTTAAAACAGAATAACTGGAGAAGCAGAAATCTTGTCATGGCAGGAAACTTCAACATGACCAATGTGGAAGAGCTTTTTAGTAGATTGGTTGAATTGGGGCAGCATCCTAAGGAAAAAACTGATACGGTGACAGTTATGGAGAAAATCGGACACTTTCTGGATGAGGAAAACCAGAGGATTTTTGATAAGTATAAGCAGGATTTCAGTAATGAACAGATAACTGCATTTATTGAAGATGAATTGGATGTAGCCAGAATACTGAGAAGGTCTTGCAGGGATTTTGACGGAGGTTATGCCATGGCCGGATTGATAGGGAATGGATCCAGTTTTGTAGTGAGGGATCCTTCCGGTATCAGACCTGCCTATTATTATGCTGATGATGAGATTGTGGTGGTCGCTTCTGAAAAACCCGCCATCAAATCTGCTTTCAACATAGACTATAAAGAAATCAAAGAAATTCAGCCGGGTCACGCCTTGGTGATCAATAAGGATGGTTCATATGGAGAGTTTGAAATCATGCCCGCCAGAGAAAAGAAATCCTGTAGCTTTGAGCGTATTTATTTTTCAAGAGGTACGGATCCTGATATTTACCGAGAAAGAAAGGCTTTAGGACGGGCTTTAATTCCTCAAGTACTTCAGGCCATTGATTTTGACTTGAAAAACACAGTGTTTTCCTATATTCCTAACACAGCGGAAACAGCTTTTTTGGGTATGATTGAGGGATTGGAAGATTACCTAAGTGCTAAAAGAAGGGAAGTGCTGCTTGAAGGAAAACCACACTTAGAGGATTTGGAGGATTTGCTGAGTTTTAGGCCCAGGGTAGAAAAACTTGTCAGTAAAGATGTTAAGTTGAGAACTTTTATCACAAATGATTCTGACAGGGATGCGATGGTGGCCAATGTTTATGATACTACTTATGAGGTAGTCCGCTCGGGTATTGATACTTTGGTGGTCATTGATGACAGTATTGTGAGAGGTACTACTTTGGAAAAGAGTATCCTGACTACTTTGGACAGGTTGAATCCCAAGCGTATCATTATCGTTTCTTCTGCACCTCAGATCAGGTTCCCTGATTGTTACGGAATTGATATGTCTAAGATGAGAGAATTCATCGCATTCAGGGCAACGCTTGCACTCATTAAAGAAAGAAAGATGAACTTCCTGATGGATGAGATACTGGAGAAATGTCAAAGCAATCAGAATACCTCAAATAATTTTGTAAAACTTCTATATGAGCCATTTACAGATCAGGAAATTTCAGATAAAATTGCAGAGATCATTACCACTGATCAGATACAAGCAGAAGTAAAGGTAATTTACCAGACAGCAGATAATTTACATAAATGTATTCCAGATCATTTGGGAGATTGGTACTTTACGGGTAATTTCCCAACAAGTGGAGGAATGCGCGTTGTGAATAGGGCGTTTGTTAACTTTATGGAAGGAAAGGCAGTCAGAGCTTATTAATACAATTCCGGAAAAGTTAACCAGTCTTGAGTATTCAATTTATAGGACTTTCCTGATTGCTATATCAAGCGGGAAAGTCTTTTTTATAGTAAAAATCACTGATTAAATATGGAAGTAAATGTAGCCTTGTTAAAGCAGATTTGTGAGATAGCTGGAGCTCCTGGTTATGAAAAACGTATCAGGGATCTGGTCATCGAATTGGTCACCCCTTTGGTGGATGAAGTGAAAACAGATAATATGGGCAATGTTATAGCTGTTAAAAAATCAAAGAAAAGCCCGGATACCCAAAAGGTGATGGTGGCCGCGCATATGGATGAGATTGGTTTTATTGTCACCCATATAGATGATAAGGGTTTTGTTCGCTTTCATACCTTGGGTGGCTTTGACCCCAAAACCCTTACCGCACAAAGAGTAATTGTCCACGGGAAAAAAGACCTGATAGGTGTGATGGGAAGTAAGCCTATTCATGTCATGTCAGCTGAAGAAAGGACCAAGCTTCCCAAGACAACGGATTTTTTTATAGATATGGGAATGCCCAAAGAGGAGGTAGAAAAATACATCAATGTAGGTGATCCGATTACAAGGGATAGGGAATTGATTGAAATGGGTGATTGTGTCAACTGTAAATCTATTGACAATAGGGTAGCTGTATTTATTCTCATCGAAACCTTAAAGCAACTTGAGGATCCTGCGTACGATGTTTATGCAACTTTTACTGTACAGGAAGAGGTGGGGATCCGCGGCGCAAATGTTGCTGCTCATGGAATTAACCCTGATTTTGGAATAGCTTTAGATACTACTATTGCGTATGATGTACCAGGAGCTCAAGCACATGAAAAAATAACAGAGCTTGGAAAAGGCACTGCAATAAAAATTATGGATGGCATGACAATCTGTGATTACAGGATGGTGGATTTTATGAAAAAAACTGCATCGAAAAATGAGATCACTTGGCAGCCCGAAATACTAACCGCAGGGGGTACGGATACAGCAGGTGTACAGCGTATGGGCAAGCAGGGTGCTATAGCCGGTGCGATTTCAATCCCCACCCGCCATTTACACCAAGTGATTGAGATGGCTCATAAAGAAGACATAGCCAATAGTATTCTTTTATTAAAAGCTTGTTTGGAAGATATGGATGGGTATGATTGGAGTCATTAACGCCTAACCTTTAAGGTCTTTTTCTGACCTCGTTTAGGTTTGAAAAATAAGGTTTTAAAATCAAAAAGGGTTGTCTTTTCATCAAAGACAACCCTTTTTGATTTTGCTGGCAATTATCAAACTGACCAACTATTTTGTATTTGTAAAATTCTGGTTTTTGAACTTAATTTAAACCTACAGCTTTGGCAGCATTAACAAATCCATGGCCATAGAATTCATCCTGTCCAGATTTTCCCAAGTCTGTAGCAGATTGTCTCATTCTTGCAGCTACCTGTGCTGGAGACATTTTACCCTTGTTGGCTTGAATGATTAATGCCGCTACACCCGCTGCGGCAGGAGCTGACATAGAAGTTCCCTGAGCCCAAGCCCAGTTATTGTTTACATTACAGCTGATGACCATATCAAATAACTCACAGAATCTCGTAAGCTCTAAGTTAGTACCATTTAAGGTACAAATACCATCAAATCCCTCAACTTCAAATAATCCTATCGTCCCTCCTGGAGCAGCAAAATCTACCAAAGATTTACCATGATCGGTGTAATAGGCAGGTTGTGTGAAATTATCATTTCCTAATACCCAACCTGTAGGACCTGTAGAGCTTATAGAAAGCACGTGTTGGTTTTGTGCTGGAAGTTGGAAAAATTCCTTAGCATCGTCATAGTTAGTACCGCCGTTACCTGCTGAAGCAATTACAGTAACGCCATTTTGATAAGCGTATCTTGTGGCTCTATCATAAGTTTTTTGCAAATTTTTGAAAAAATCACGGAAACCTTTATCACCCCAATTGTTTCTATAATCGATTGTTGCTCCTAAGCTCATATTGATGATATCTGCTCCTGCTCCACCTTCTGTAAGGGGTGTGGCTGAATAAAGTATAGCTTCCAATATCCATTCAAGGGCGCCCGAGCCTCCGTGAAGTGCTTTGACACCGATCAGTGTCGCCTCGGGTGCTATTCCCACGATACCATTTCCAGCTGCTGCAACAATGCCCGCGACATGTGTACCATGCCAGAAAGTACCTACGTCCTGATTAAAATTGAATCCGGGTACAGTCGAAATTGAGCTTGCAATGTCTAAATTTGGAGCAAGATCTTGATGAGTTGAATGAAAACCCCCATCAATTACGGCAACTCTAACTCCTTTACCGGTAAAGCCTGCATCCCAAGCTGCAGGACCATTGATGGAAGATGGAGCCCACTGAACGCCATCAAAGAATGCGTCTTGATAATTAAAAGGTGCTCCAGCAGAAGCGGTATTTCCTCTCCTTGTCAAAGAAGCATCAAATACTAATGCTTCACCACTGATTTCAGGTTCCTTAGTGTATTGCAAAATCAAATCAGGTGTAATAGACTCTATACCGTTGATTTTTTTTGCTTGAGAAAGAAAGTCTTCAGCCCTTGCTACGGCTACAGCTATACCTATCTGAGGGAAAGTTTTTACTAATTCTCCTCCTGCTTGCTGAATGCTTCGCTCTAAGTTATTCGGCAGGTTTTGTCCTCTACTGATGATTAAAAATCTACCGGTAAAGTCACCCTCTCTTAAATTGGTAAAGTCGGACATATCAGCCAATTCTTCAAAATTGAACTGATTGAAGCTTGACTCCTCTTCTGTAATTGCATCTTCAATTGGAGCTATGCTTTCCAATTGGTCATGACAAGCTGATAACAACAAAAGAATAATCACAAAAAATTGTGAAAATTTGAATTTGGTTGAACACATCATAATTGTAAATTAATGTTGATAAAATGAAAATAAGTGGTAAAAACGAGTTGGTTGTTATTTTCTTAGTAAGATTTTTTCTCAATCAAAACCTGTGCTTTGACCAAAAAGAATTTTTACAAATACGTAGTAATATACTTATCTATTTATAAAAAAGTATTTTTTATTGATAAAAAAGCAGATAAAAAATTATGGAGGATCTGTGTTTAATTTACATTTAGATCCCAGTGAAAAAAGCCCCCAAAGCATTTGAGCTTAGGAGGCTTCTTGATTCATATTATTTGAACATTTAATTGAGTTCAGGAATTTAATTTAGTTTATATATTTTTAGTCAATTCTTTGTGTTTGACAGATTTGTCAAGGTGATTCTGCAGCATTGGTAATGAATCTTTTGCCCATCTTTTGATGTCTGCATCTTCACTTTTTTCAGAGGCTTTTTTGAAAATGTCAACTGC
>NZ_REBN01000003.1 GCF_007692705.1 Mongoliibacter sp. | reverse complement strand
ATTCAGATACAGCTTATTGGTTCCAAACCAAATTGCCCTGAAATTAGGACTGTCCCCAAAGGCAATTACCTTTCCTTGGCCTAAAGATTTGACCTGTAGGGCAGCTGTATTTTTTGCAAACTCCAGATTTTCGGGATGGATATAGCCACTTGCCAATGGATTTTCTGTATAAATAAGGGGGTTTGAGTAGGGGTTTTCAGCTTGTTCCAGGAATTGGTTGTCATTCCTGAAACTATATATTTCAGGTTTGGAATACCCGTAACCTAGTGGGTGGGAAGTGTCGAGCTTTGCGTGGAAAATGGTTCCCCTGGTTAATCTTGCTCCCGTATTTTTGACAAAATCCTCGTATGGTTTTAGCTCTTTTTTACTATCCTCATCCTCTTTTTTAAATTCAAATGAAACGACTTTCTGCTTGTCCAGCACAGCTAATGCACCACCTCGCGCTACTAGGGTACCTCCAGAGCTTATCCAAGATTTTAGTTTTTCAAAATCTTTTTCTCCAAGATTGCTGTATGTGCCATTTGGCATAGCGATCACAGTGTATTTATCCAGTTCCGATGAGGAAAGTCTCTCTGTGGCCAAAAGGGTGATGGGGATATCCATTCTTTGGTCCAGCAGGTGCCATATCTCTCCAGCTTCAAGGCTATTGACTCCCATACTTACAAGTAATGCGATTTTTGGTTCTTTGAGTACATCTATGTTTGGTGAGCCTAGGTTAATCCCTCCGGTCAATCCACTTGAAATACCATAAACGTTGATGGCATTTTCTTCGGCTAGCTTTTTCAAATCTTGATAAAGTTTCTCCTTAGCATCCTCTTTAGCGTCTCTTTTGGTGCTGACAATGATGGTTCCTTTTTGCAATTCTTTGCCGCTCTCAAGTTTGAAGGGTTCATGGGCTACCCTTACCAAATGTCCATTACTGAGCATTTGATAGGCCAGCTTGGGCGCATAATAATCACTCCATTCGAAAGCAAATGCCAAGTCTTTTTCCTCAGCTAACATTTCACCTTTTTTGAGCTTTTCGTCTTTTTCCAGTTTGGTGACATTAGCCACATTTAAAATCCTACTGCTCATGGCCATATAATCCAGATTGAAGGACATGGGCATGGTCCAGGCTGAGACATCATAAAAAAGACTGTCTTGGAAATCAGTTCTGGTTTCAAAAATAGCTTTGATCAAATTGTATTGAGGTTGTTTCAGAGGTACGATATATGATTTTTCTTTTTGGAAATCCACACTGTTTATCGTGATGTCTTCATTGAGTGCAAATACCTCTATGTCATGCTGGAGAATCATTTCGGCCAGATGAAAACTTCTTGCGGCATCTTCTGTGCTTCCAAAAATATAGGCTTGGTTGCTGTCTGATGTAGCCTCCTTGATAGACTCTTTGTAGAAGTCATGCATAAACTTCACGATCTCTTCCCTCATGTCCACAGCTGCTTCAAATGAACTGATGCTGGTTCTGAACTGATTTCTGATAGTGAAGGCAAAGGGAAGGGGACCGTAATCACTTTCCTGCAAATGTCCTCTTGAAGAAGCCTGTTCGAATAGAATCCCTATGGAGCCTTGGATATCCGGATAGGTAGAGCCGTAGCCGAAATAATATTCATCAAAGCTTTCTTTGGTATGGTAGAGTGACCCGATTTCATCCAGAGCTTTTGCATGGTAATTTCCCATCTTCTCAGTAAGCTCAAGATTTTTTTTGGGAGTAAGAGGGTGGTCCCTGCTGGGAATGCCCGGTTGAAAGAAAAAGGTTGAATTGGTGCCCATTTCATGGTAATCCAAATAAATATTGGGAAGCCATTCCTGAAATGCAGCAACTCGATTTCTGGATTCAGGATGCTGAACCAAAAGCCAGTCTCTGTTGAGATCAAACCAATAGTGATTTCCTCTTCCTCCAGGCCATGCTTCGGAAAGTTCTCTGTTGTTCTTGTCTCCGTTCAAGTTATAGGACCGATGTGAATTCACCCAAGTAGAGTATCGGCTATAACCATCTGGATTGAGCGCAGGGTCAATCATGACAATGATGTTTTCCAGATCATTTTCTATTTCCTGGGCTGCCACAAAATGATAGGCAGCAAGGATGGAGGAGCTGATTGCACTCGCCTCATTGCCATGTACAGAATATCCGGCAGCCATGACCAATGGAGTTTTGGTATAATCTATATTGGAATCAGGATCCCTAAGTTTTTTTCTGTCAGCTTTGATTTGGTCCAGCTGATTGATGTTGGAGGGAGCACTGATAGTTAGGATTGCCTGTGGTCTTTTTTCATAGGTATATCCGATGATTTGGAATTCAGCTCTCGGTGAACTTTCAGCTAATTTTTCAAAGTACCTGAGAATTTGCTCATAAGCGGGATTCCATTCTCCGACCTGGAAACCAAAAAAGTCTTGAGGTTCAGGGATTTCAGAATTGTAATTAAAGCCTTCTGGTAAATAGTATGAAAGAGGTATATCGACAGTGGATTTTGGGCTTTTTTGGGCCAAAGCTGCAGTCATACTGATCAAAAAACAAAGTAAAAGAAATGGATGTCTTTTCATGATATTGCGATTAAGGTTTGAAGAAAAGAAAGATGGTACAAAATGCTTAAGAAGCGGCTAAAGCTCAATACCCTTTGTGTAAAAACTCGGAAGTGAATCTAAAATATTGGTTGATTATTTTTGAGAGAGACCTTTGGAT
>NZ_REBN01000208.1 GCF_007692705.1 Mongoliibacter sp. | reverse complement strand
AAAAAGAAAATAACTTAGTAAATATTTTGGAATGATATTTTTCAGGAGAATCTCTGTGTACTTTGTGTCTTTGTGGTGAAAATAGAATAACCACAGAGGCACATTGAAAAAGCTGTACCCCTATGGTGAAATACTACTCTACTGTTACTGACTTCGCCAAGTTTCTCGGTTGATCCACATTACAGCCTCTCATGACGGCAATGTGATAAGAAAGTTGTTGCAATGGTACAACAGCAATCAAAGGAACAAAGGCTTCTTCTGTAGCTGGGATTTCAATGACGTGATCAGCCATATTTTTAACGACTGTATCTCCTTCAGTGACCACAGCGATGATTTTACCTTTTCTTGCTTTGACTTCCTGAATATTGGAAACTACCTTTTCATAAGAAGAATCCTTGGTGGCAATAAAAACCACAGGCATTTCTTCATCAATCAATGCAATTGGTCCGTGCTTCATCTCTGCAGCAGGGTAACCTTCAGCATGGATGTAGGAGATTTCCTTCAGTTTTAATGCTCCTTCTAAGGCTACCGGGAAGTTGTATCCTCGGCCTAGGTAAAGGAAGTTTCTTGCGTCCTTGTATTCTTTGGCAATTTCTCTAACCTTATCATTAAGTTTGAGTGCCCTTTCTACTTTGGATGGGATTGTTTCCAACTCTCCTAAAAGTTGCATGTACCTGCTCTCAGACAAAGTACCTCTTTTGTATCCTAATTTCAGTGCCATCATGGTCAGTACTGAAATCTGAGCAGTAAAGGCTTTCGTGGAGGCCACACCGATTTCCGGTCCTGCATGGGTATACGATCCAGCGTGGGTTGTTCTTGGAATAGAGGATCCTACTACATTACAGACCCCAAAAATGGTTGCTCCTTTTGATTTTGCCAACTCAATGGCAGCAAGGGTATCAGCAGTTTCTCCGGATTGGGAGATCGCAATGATAAAGTCTTTATCGCTGATTACTGGGTTTCTGTACCGGAACTCAGATGCGTACTCCACCTCAACTGGAATTCTGGCAAATTCCTCAAACAAATATTCTGCTACCAATCCGGCATGCCATGAAGTCCCACAGGCCGTGATGATAATACGGTCTGCGTTCTGAAACTTATTCATGTAGTCGCGGAGCCCTCCGAGAACAAGCCTTCCATTTTTGGCATCCAGTCTACCTCTCATACAATCGGCAATGGATCTTGGCTGCTCGTTGATTTCTTTCAGCATGAAGTGCTCGTAACCACCTTTTTCTATGGCTTCCAACTCCATTTCCAATTGGTTGATATAAGGATTGGTTTCTACGTTCTCAATAGTTTTGATTTGTAGCTTGTTATCCCTGATGACTGCAATTTCATAATCATCCAGGTAAACCACCTGATTGGTGTATTCAATGATAGGGGTTGCATCGGAGGCAAGGAAGTATTCCCCATCACCTACACCAATGACAAGTGGAGAACCCTTTCTTGCAGCAATCAATGTATCAGGCTCTTCCTTATTCATCAAAACGATAGCATAAGCGCCTACTACTTTATGTAAAGCCAGTCTCACCGCCTCTTCAAGGCTGCAGTCATTATTATTGTAGATATCTTCAATGAATTTGATAAAGACTTCTGAGTCTGTTTCAGAATGAAATTGATAACCTTTATTGATCAAATCGGTTTTGAGGACATCATAATTCTCAATGATGCCATTATGGATCATGGCAAACTTTTCATTGGCTGAATAATGAGGGTGCGCATTGACATCATTGGGTTCACCATGTGTTGCCCAACGCGTATGACCTATTCCGATCTTGGATTCAAGGTTGACCTGAGTCAGGAGGTGATTTTCCAACTCGGAGACTTTACCTTTCTTTTTGTATACCCCAAGTCCGTTAGTGCTTAGCAATGCAACACCGGCACTGTCATAACCACGGTACTCTAATCTTTTTAATCCTTTAATGATAATGGGTAAGGCGTCCTGCTTCCCAACATATGCAACAATTCCACACATAAGTAAAAATTTTGAAAATCAAATCTAAAGTTTTTTTATTTAACCTAACAAAAAACAGTCCGATAAATCCACTTTTTTAAAATTTGGACCTCGGACTGTTAGACTTCAGTGAATAAAGTGAATTTACAAAACCCTGGTGGTAGAGTAGTAAATCTTAAGTTTCACATCGTTTGAATTGAAAATATAACTCCTTAAAGATTGTCTATAGTCATCATTGTTTCCAACGATAGGGTACAGCAAGAAGTCTCTTCTTTGAAATTTCCTCCTATACAGCGCATTGATATGAGATGTGATCATTTGCGTATAAATCTGTGATTCTGCGTCAAAAGCCAAATATGCGGGCGTTTCAGACCAGATAGGTTCATCCGTTTCAGGATCTACTTGTGGGAAGTTATCCGGATGTACAGCCATAGGCCTCCCATCATTTCGTAGTAGCACCCGATTGGTCTCATTGGTAAAATACATAGTATGCAATTGAGGAGGTCTTCGGGTATCTGTAGCATTCAAAACGGGACCTACTTCAAGTGATGCACGGTTGAATGTTACATTTTCCAAGGTATCCAAAAAGGCATCCAAAGGACTCATATCAAGTCTTACAAGTATTCCTGTATTGTTCATTGACCCTGCTTTCCCATCTAGGTCAAATGCTTTCCATGGTTCAATCAAACCAGCTGATGGTGTCCCTTCAGGATTTCGGTCAATTTGATTGAAATGTCTAGCTACATTATTGTTGACACCGGTAGCTATAGGATAAGCTCTTGATACAGTATCACCAGTATTTCTGTAAAAAAATACCATTCCTGTGTTATTTCCAGGGCGAAGTGTCATAGATACATTTTCATCTTCATTTCCTGTGAATACGATTCCTGCCAAATATTCTCTAAAGGTGAAAACATCCTGGAATGCGGAGCCTTCTTTTAAGTCTTCGAATATTTTTTTTGTGAAATCACTTTCGTCTTTGACACTGATAATCGTATCTCTTCTTTCTGAGAAGTCGATTTTTGCCTCTAAGAAAGGTTCAGATTCAAAATTCAGGGAATTAAAATTATAATATACAATGTCTCTTATCTGCTCCTCAAGTTTATGGACCCTTATAGTCTTTTCCGTACTGTGCTCATCTGCCAATACAGTCCTGACGTTAAAATTAAATCTGACGGAATCCAAAACAGCATCATTTGCTGGTCTTGGAATTTCGCGGTTGAAAAATAATCTCGTGTAAGAACGGGCCTCTGTTTTACCGAAAAAATCACTTTCATCATTTCCGAAAATCAAGTTGTTGGAGTTGATGGTGCTAAAAGAGTCCTGCAGAACAACAGAAGCAGATAAAGGGATTTCCACGAAGGAAACCCCAATCTGATTGTTATTGGGATCCAATTCCAACCCAATGGTGGAAGGATCTGCACAGGAACTCGCAATGATAATTGAAATGAACAGACCTAGAGCCAGCTTAGCCGGCCAGGTCAGTATAGATGTTATAGTAACTTTCAAAAAGTTGTTCGTCTTCTTCGCTGTTAATCTCACACTTCTTGTCTTTAGAGCACTCTTCTATGAGTTTGCTTAGGTTTTCTGATATTTCGTCGCTCTTGATGACTACATCGGCATATTCCATTCCTATTTTAAGGAAACCTTCGTAGTCTTTTGATTTGAGGGGAGCAAGAATGGCATCATCAATGTCAACCATTTTCACTTTTTCCAACAAATCATCTCCAAACTTATGGGTAAAACCTGTATTGTAGATTGCAAATACAGATTTTGTATCCTTAAATAAGGGTTCGTTTTTGTAGGTTGTTTTGAGATACATTGGAATCAAACTGGTCATCCAGTCATTGCAATGCACCACATCTGGGGCCCAACCCAGTTTTTTGACAGTTTCAATCACTCCTTTACAAAAGAAAATGGCTCTTTCGTCATTATCTTCGTAGAATTTTTCCTGCTTGTCATGGAAAACGCTTTTTCTCTGGAAATAGTCTTCATTGTCGATGAAGTAAACCTGAAGTTTTGCGTTTGGAATTGAAGCTACCTTTATAATCAGCGGCTTCTCTTCTTCTCCGACTGCAATATTAATCCCAGAAAGTCTGACTACCTCATGAAGTCTGTTTTTTCTTTCGTTAATTAATCCAAATCTCGGGACAAGGATGCGGATTTCCATTCCTTTTTCCTGCATGGCCTGAGGCAATGCTCTTACGAAGTTTGCAACTTCAGAAGTTTCTAGAAAAGGATTGATTTCACTTGCAACGTAGAGGATACGGAGTTTGGACATATCTTGTTGATTTTTGTTTAGGAATAAAATACGTACAAAGTTACAAAAAAAATGTGGTAAAGCCATTGTTATTCTGAATTATAATATAGTTTTGCCTCTATTTTACATTCTTAAAATACAACACGGTGAAAATCCTCCGAACCAAAGAGGCGGTCAATTCTGAACTTTCTATTCTAAAAAATAACCAAATTTCAATTGGATTTGTACCTACTATGGGCGCTCTGCACGATGGTCATTTGGATTTGATAAAAAAAGCAAAATTATATTCTGATTATGTTGTGGTTTCTATTTTTATAAATCCTACACAATTCAATAATGCAGAGGACTTTGCGAAATATCCGCAGACTTTGGATAAAGATATGGAATTATTGGATAAAACCGGGGTTGACTATTTATTTTTGCCTGAATTGGAGGAGATTTATCCAAATAAACCCCGTCTAAAAATGCTCTTCGAGGGGCTTGATAATACCTTAGAGGGTGAATTCCGTCCGGGACATTTTAGTGGTGTAGGAATAGTGGTAGCTAAGTTGTTAAATATTGTTAAGCCTCATATAGCATTCTTTGGACAGAAAGATTTACAGCAGGTGGCTATCATCAGACAGTTGGTTGCTGACCTGTCCATGGACGTGAAAATAATATCACTTCCTACTGTTAGAGAGGGAAGTGGCTTGGCTCTTTCATCTAGAAACATGAGGCTTTCAGAAAAAGAAAAAGAAAAGGCTTTGATTATTATCCATTCACTTTCTTTTGGCAAGTCAGAACTTTTATCAGGCAAAGATTGGTTAAGCACCCGTGAAGAAATCAAGGAGAAGTTTACCGTCCAAGACATCAAGCTTGAGTATTTTGAACTGGTGAATTCCCATACCATGGACAAACTTGAAAAGATTGACCATACTATTCCAAGTTCGATCTGCATCGCCGCTTATATAGGTAAAGTAAGGTTGATAGATAATATAACAGTAACAGAAGATTAAAGGAAATATACTACCCCATGCATATCCAAGTACTTAAATCAAAAATCCACAGGGTAAAAATTACCCAAGCCGAATTACATTATGTAGGGAGCATTACTGTCGACGAAGATTTGATGGATGCTGCCAATATCATTGAAAATGAAAAAGTGCAGATTGTCAATATTAATAATGGTGAACGTCTGGAAACCTATGTCATTAAAGGCGATAGGGGTAGTGGAATGATCTGCCTTAATGGGCCAGCAGCTAGAAAAGCGCAGGTTGGTGACGTCGTAATTCTTATTTCATATGCCTCGATGGATTTTGAGGAAGCCAAGAAACACAAACCTGTTGTTGTTTTTCCTGATGACCATAATAAATTGATATAAAGTGAGACTAACCAAAAAGCAGTGGATTCAGGTATTGTTGTCACTTGCCATAGCCATTTGGATTTTTTGGTTTCTATATAAAGACATCAAATTCCAGAGCCTTGTTGATGCTTTGCGCGAGACGTCATTTCTCTGGATTGCGGCTTCAATTCTGGTGTCATTCTTGGGGTTTTACTTGAGGGCTTGGAGATGGAAACTTCTGATAGAGGCCTCAGAGAAGTCTACTATTAGGACCAAGAGGTCCTTCATAGCATTGATGATAGGTTATCTTGTTAATCTTTTGGTGCCAAGAGCCGGTGAGGTCGCTAGATGTGGCGTAGTTTCGAAGATGGAAGGCCACCAAATGGGAACTTTGATAGGTACTGTTATTTTGGAAAGGACCATAGACCTTTTGTTTATGGTAATTACTATATTTCTGGCCTTCCTACTGGAGAATAAACTCTTTGTAAATTTGATTTCAGATTTGGTTTCCATAGAAGGTCTGTTGGAAAAAGTTTATGAAGCATTCCCATTGGTAATTGGGGGAGGGATCATAGCAGTGATATTTATCTATCTCATTTTCCAGAAATACAGGGATTCAGGATTAATCAAAAAAGTCAGACATTTTATGAGAGATCTCATTTTTGGCCTGATGAGTTTGAAGAAAGTAGAGAATCAAGCTGGATTCTGGTCAAGTTCTTCTGCTATTTGGATTACATATTACATTACCATGCTATTTGTAGCATGGGCAATACCTTCCACTGCCAGTTTGTCATTTGGGTCAGTACTCATGGTGATGGTAATGGGAAGTATTGGCATGGTAGCACCTGTTCAAGGTGGAATTGGGACCTTTCATGCATTAGTGGCTTTTATTTTGATGGCATACGGCTTGAGTAATGAAGAAGGAAAAATCTTTGCAGTGATAATCCATAGCAGTCAAGTATTGACTATTGTTGTCACTGGATTAGTATGCATGATATTTTTCTTCAAAATAACTTCTGATAAAGCATCAAAATCTTAATAAATTCGTAACTCATTAAGTAAAATATTTCTAACCATGATTATTCTAATAGTAATTGTATTCGCTGCTCTAGGTTTTATAGTGAGCAGAAGGCTTAAGAGCAAATTCAAAAAATATTCGCAAACCTCTCTCAAAGCTAACCTTTCCGGAAAAGAGATAGCGGAGTTGATGTTGGCAGATAACAATGTGTCTGATGTTAGGGTACTTTCAGTTGAAGGCCAATTGACAGATCATTACAACCCTGCTAATAAAACAGTAAACCTTAGTCCGGATGTATATTATGGGAGAAATGCCGCCGCCGCCGCAGTGGCTGCCCACGAATGTGGTCACGCCATACAGCATGCCACTGCTTATGCTTGGCTCAATTTGCGCTCTGCCATGGTTCCTGTGCAGAATGCCAGCGGTAAAATATTAAATATAGTATTGATCGCCTCTCTTTTTGGAGGTGCTTTCATCGGGTTGCCATATGAGCTAATAGGTTTTATTATAGTAGGTGCTTATGGTATCATGACATTGTTTACTTTGGTAACTTTACCTGTAGAGTTTGATGCAAGTGCAAGGGCATTGGCTTGGGTAAAAGAAAGAAACGTAGTTACACCTGATGAGTATGCAATGTCGAAAGATGCCTTAAAGTGGGCTGCAATGACCTATGTGGTAGCTGCTTTAGCAGCTTTGGCTACTTTGGCTTACTATATCATGATCTTCTTTGGTAACAGAGATTAATGTCATAGAAACTCAAAATGCATAAATGAGTTTACTTTAAGGGGCAAGAAATTGCCCCTTATTTTTTTTGTACTTATATTCCGAGCCTAAATTGTTAAACCCAAATACATATATGCATTTTGAATATACAGAGGAGCACTTAGCGGTGCGGGATGCTGCAAGGGATTTTGCAAAGTCCGAGCTTTTGCCAGGAGTCATTGAAAGAGATACCGAAGCACGATTCCCATACGAACAAATCAAAAAGATGGGAGAATTAGGCTTCATGGGTATGATGGTAGACCCCAAGTACAATGGTGGTGGCATGGACACCATTTCTTATGTCTTGGCGATGGAGGAAATTTCTAAGATTGATGCGTCAGCGTCGGTTTCAATGTCCGTCAACAATTCTTTGGTATGCTGGGGCTTGGAAAAGTACGGATCTGAAGAGCAGAAAGAAAAGTACCTTAAAAGATTGGCAAGCGGTGAGATAATCGGAGCTTTTTGCCTTTCAGAGCCTGAAGCAGGTTCTGATGCAACTTCGCAAAAAACTACAGCTGAGAGAGAAGGTGATCATTATGTATTGAATGGAACGAAAAACTGGATTACCAACGGCAATACTGCAAGTGTGTATCTGGTAATAGCACAGACTGATCCTGCAAAAGGACATAAAGGTATTTCTGCATTTATAGTAGAAAAAGAATGGGAAGGTTTTGTGATAGGTAAGAAGGAAGATAAGCTTGGAATCAGAGGTTCCGATACCCACTCTTTGATGTTTTCAGATGTTAAAGTGCCAGTAGAAAACAGAATAGGAGAAGAAGGCTTCGGTTTTAATTTTGCCATGATGACCCTCAACGGAGGTAGAATTGGTATAGCAGCCCAAGCATTGGGGATTGCATCAGGAGCCTATGAATTGGCTTTGGCATATTCAAAGGAGAGAAAGGCTTTCGGTAAACCTATAAGCCAACATCAGGCCATTCAGTTTAAGCTGGCAGATATGGCTACTCAGATTGAAGCAGCCAGACTTTTGGTATACAAATCTGCATGGCTTAAGGATCAAGGCATGGATTATTCTGATGCAAGTGCTATGGCTAAACTGTACGCATCTGAAGTTGCAATGAATGTTACCATCGAGGCCATTCAGGTTCATGGTGGATATGGTTATGTGAAAGAGTATCATGTCGAGCGTCTAATGAGAGATGCGAAAATTACCCAGATTTATGAGGGGACAAGTGAAATTCAAAAAATAGTCATATCCCGAAGCATTTTAAGATAATATCTACTTCTTCCAAAATGAGGGCATAAAAACTGGTTTTTATGCCCTTTTTTTATTCTTTCTAATTTTTTATTTAATAATTCTGCTTGATTATAGAAAATTATTATAGTTTTGGGAAAAAACCTTAATCAACCTAAATCATGGAATATTACAATAAAGTCATTGAATCAGTTGGTGTCCGCTTTTTAAGAGGAAATAATTACAGAATAGAGAAGCCTGTTAATGTGCTTGACTACAATGATGCTGAAAACACTTTGGTTTTGCTCCATCAAGGAAGTTTGAAATTTGGGGATGAACAGGAGTTGGTCAATGAGGGTGAGATATTGTTTATTCCAGCAAACAGAAAATCATCAGTTTCCTTTGGTGCAGCCTCTAAAAAGAATGAAGTTTTAAACGACACCTTTCTAGACAATAAGAGAAAATATTTACAGACTATCAGCTTCAGAGATATCAAAAACACTGAGGAAGACTGTGTTACTATTGTGACTTTTGAGGCGAAGGTGTTTGACGTAGTCAACTTTTTCCATTCTTTGGGGATTCCTCCTTTTGCGATCCGTTTCAATGACAGGATAGCTACTATAGTGGAAGACATGGTCAAGGAGACAGAACAAAGTACCCCAGGAAAAGAGAGGGTAATGAAAATACATACCGAATTATTGGTTATAGAGATTGTCAGACATATTCTCAAGAATAGGTTGTTTATGGAAGAACTTTCCACAAACAGTACTTATTTCAAGGATCCAAGATTGATTGACTTATTCAATTACATCAAGAAAAATATCGGAGGAGACCTTTCTAACAAAGTTTTAGCTAAGGTTGCCAATGTGTCTGAGGATTATGTTGGACAATATTTTAAGATGTTGACGGGAATCAATCCTCAGGATTATATTGAATACCAGAGAATGGAGGCGGCTGTAGAATTGCTTAGAACCTCTAAAAAGAGTATCAGAGATATTGGAAAAGAAGTTGGTTACAAGGATACTGCCTATTTCTGTAGGAGGTTTAAAATGATGTACGGATTACCTGCAGGTAAAATGAGAAGGAGAGAGTCTCTGATCAATGTGCAAAGCTAACTGAACAAGTTCTTTTAAACAGAAAAAACCGTTGTGTCCAATCACAACGGTTTTTTATTTTAAAATTCTTCCTCTTTTTTTGTTTTTAAGAGAAGAGATTCAATTCAAATTAATCCTTGAGAACTTCACATCTGTCGTAGGAAGGGTCAATGTCTATAAATACATCTTCTTTTGCTTTTACAAACCATCCACTAAGTATGGTATCTTCCTTTTTCCTTCGAGCAGCAGCTTTAAGTTTCTCATAATCATCGGTCATATTTGCCCTATGTGCGGCAAATCTATCTTTATAATAAAGAATTCTGACTTTGGTGCCTTCACGTTCATCTTCAAATCTCATGGGTGAAGTGATGGTGCCTACTTTCATAGAGTCAAGGGTGAAATAAAGAACGGGATCTTCTAAGGTTCTCAAAGTAAGTCTATTGGACTGGTTTTGTGGGTCGGAGAAGAAACCACCATTGTCGGAGGTTGGTCTGTCGTCTGAATGGTTTTTTGCAGCTTTTGAAAACTCGATTTTTTTGTCAATGATCTGCTGTCTCAAACTGTCTAGGTATCTTTCAGCTTTTTTGATATCATCTTCAGAAGGCAATGGTCGAATGAGAATATGCCTAGAATTATAGGTATTTCCTCTTCTTTCTAGCAATTGGATCATGTGAAATCCAAATTGAGTTTCGATGGGTTCACTGATTTCACCAGGTCTAAGACCCAATGCTGTGGCTTCGTACTCTGGTGCCAGTTCTCCCCTTCTGAAAAACCCCAATTCTCCACCTTGTGCAGCAGATCCTGGGTCTTCGGAATGGTTTCTGGCTAAAGTCTGAAAATCGGACTCACCACTGTCGATTTTCCTTTTGTATTCTCGCATTTGAGCGATGATATCGTCTTTTACACTTTTAGATACATCCGGTTTTTTTACTATTTGTCCTACGGTAACTTCCGCTGAGAAAAACGGCAAGGAATCACGTTCTATACTTGTAAAAAATTTTCTAACCTCTGCAGGAGAAATTGTCAGCCCGGCTGTAATTTTCTGCTGCATTTTTTGGACGATGAGTTGTTCTCTCAGCTGGTCCTCAATCTCAGATTTCAATTGGTCAGCAGTTTTACCATAAATTTCCGCCAATACATCTTCATCGCCTCCAAATTGTTGCATGACCATAGAAAATCTTTGGTCTGCTTGAAACACAACCTCAGCGTCTGTTACTGTTATAGAGTCAAGTTCTGCTTTAGCCACCATCAATTTATTGATGAGCAGTGATTCAAACACATCACATCTTGAAGGTGCTTCAAATTCTTGGTTAGACTGGGCAATAGCTTCAAGATAGGCTTGCTGTACATCTGATTCCAACAGAATGTAATTGTTGACTTTTGCCACAATCTTATCTAGAACCTGTCCCGTAGTCGGGGTACTGCTAGCGGGCTTTTGCTCTTCTTCCGTCTGAGCTACAGAAGGGAAAATTGCTACAAAAAAGACAATTGATAAAGTCAGGTATTTTAAGCTATTCATATATTTTAAACTCATTATTTTCAAGTGCACTGTTATAAATGTTTTTTTGGAGTTGTTCTACCAAGCTAACTCTTCTTTTGTTTACTAGGATTTTGGAAATTTCTTCACTGACAAACTCCATGGGAGGTATTTGGTCCTGTAACTTATATTCAAGAATCCGGAAGAAATACTTATACTTCTCATCTTCAACTGTAATTAGGTTATTACTTTTTAATAGCCCTACCTTATTGGGGTGGTCGGCCAATGGAGTATTGATGATAATGTCTTCAAACCGAATCCAAGTTGCGTCTTCCAAGAAATAGTTATTGGCATACTTTAAAGCAATATCATTTATGGCTTCACTCTGTTTTCCCTCTGATTCTGACAATAACCTGTCCAAGTTTCTGTTTTGGTTACTGCTTTTATCCATTTTTAAGAAATTACATCTTACGATGATTTCTTTTAGGCTGAAGTTTTTCTGATTCGAATTGTAATATTCTTCTATTTCAGAGAAAGGAATATTTTCATCAAGATTATCTTCCAAATAAGCTTTTTCAAACTCATATACCATCAGCGTATATTTGTAATCGAGCAGTTTCCTATTGATTTCTGCTTCATCATAAGCCATTGCCTTGGAGGCTTCACGAATCATCAGTTGCTTTCTAATCCACGACTGTACATATCGGTTGATAATTGCACTACTGTCTGCACTATTCATGCCTTTAGTAGACAGCAATTCCAATTCAGATAGTCTCAGTTTATTGCCTTCAACTTCTGCTACAACTGGATTTTCCTCTTCATCTTCCTGGTCTGACTTAAACTTAAACAAGTCACAGGCAGACATCAAAACAATGAGTCCGATTATACTTAGCTTAGTCAGCAACCACCCGCTCGGAGATTTTCTTTTTTTCATCCTCGTTGATCTGGATTAGATAACCATCTTTTAGAGAGGCTATCATCTGTTTATCCAGGTATTCTTGATAGTCCTGGATGACTTTGCCCCTAGTCTCCTCAAATTTCTTGATTCCTTCAGGGATCTTTTGACCGATGACGACAAAAGATGTTTTATTGTTGTGCTTGAGTTCGTTAAAATCCTTTGAAAGATCCACTTTACTCAAAATTGGATGTCCCTCTACTTCAAATGTATTTTCGTCCATCGTAAATGCCAAAGGATTATCTAACAGGAAGGTGTTTTCCAAACGATCAGCCAAGTCTTTTTTATAGACTTTGCCAGTCAAAAACTTTCTTACTGATGGGGTCGATTCTTCCTGTCCCATATTGATAATAATGGCCTCTACCCTTTGTTTCCACTGATACCGGTCCTTATGATCTTCATAAAATTGAAGCTGGCCTTCTTCGTCTTGAAGCGCTTTTTGCCAAACCTTTTCATTCATCAAAGAAAACAATAATATACCATCCCTATATTCTTGTAACAGCATTTTGTATTCTTCATTGTTGGCTGCAAGGTCTTTTTCTTCAGCTTGATTTAAAGAAACTTCAACAAACTTATCAAATGAAGCATCAAAAAAGCTTACCGAATTCGATTTTTCCCGCACTCCATTAGAAGAAATAAAATTCAAATAATCCTCAACAGTTTTTGAATTGATGTTGGTGAGGAATAAAAGACTATCTAGAAGGTTAGCCTCCTTGATTTTGTCTTTGGCTTTTTCTTTATCCGTATCAATAATAGTTTTTACTTCTGAAATCAAAGGACTGTTTTCAACAAAATCATAGCGTGACTTTTGAATTGCAGTAACCTGGGATTGAATCATAGAGGAGCGGCTGTCCCGCAAAATCCGGGATTTGATCTGTGCCTCCATTTCCTCGAAACTTGGAATTGGTTTCCTATCTTCTAGGCGAATGATATGATATCCATATGGCGTTTTAACCGGACTGGAAATTTCACCGATTTCTGAAAGACCAAAAGCAGCTCTTTCAAATTCAGGAATAACCGAACCTAAACTAATCCATGGAAGTTTTCCTCCTGAATTTTTACTACCCAAGTCTTCTGAATATACTTCACAAACTTCTTCCCAAACACTTTCAGGCTTTTGAAGCTCTGTGTAAATATCTCCTATTTTTCTAAGTATTCGTTCTTCAGATACTGGGTCTCCTTGTTGGTTTCTCAATAAAATGTGTGATACGCGGATTTCACCCGGGTTAGGTTTTCTGTCTTCCATTTTGATGATGTGGTAGCCGAAATTGGTAAGAACCGGGTCTGATATTTCTCCTACATTGAGTGCATATGCAGCATCTTCGAACTGATATACCATTTGAAGGGCAGTGAAATAGCCCAAACTACCTCCATTGTCTTTCACCGATGGATCATCGGAATGTTCCTGTGCCAGTTGATTAAAGTCTGCTCCTTTTTCTGCATCCTCCTTGAGCTTGAGTGCCATTCTAAATACTGCTACACTGTCATCTCTACTTGCATTGGCGGGAAACTGGAGCAAAATATGACTTGCCTT
Source organism: Mongoliibacter sp. (assembly GCF_007692705.1). GTDB lineage: Bacteria > Bacteroidota > Bacteroidia > Cytophagales > Cyclobacteriaceae > Mongoliibacter. The sequence continues at coordinate 27,074 of NZ_REBN01000208.1, read as the reverse complement.
GATGGTTTCGTTCATCCGGCTATAAGCTTTTTGAAGCTCACCTTCTTGAAGGGAATTTTGAATCAGGTAGGGTTTTATAAGGTCTTGTTTGAACATATCAAACTCCTTGCGGAAATCCTCCAGAGTGTCCAGCCCGATTTTCTCAGCTTCTTTAACCTTTAGCTTATAATTGACAAAAAGATCAAAGTTCTCCTCAAATTCAGCTTGGGATAACTTCTCGTCATTGTTTTGAAATTCCCTGTTTTTGGACAGGAGATATAAAAATTCTTCAGGATAGATTTCTTCCCCTTCAATACTGAGGAGAGCCTGTCGTTTTTCTTCCTGACTTTCCTCTTTGATTACTGTTGCTCTAGGGCTACAGGAGAATGCAAGAAATAATATTGAATACCAGAAGTACTTTTGATTCATATGATAAGGCATACCAAATTCCAATTGCAATGTTACAAATTTATATGAAGAATAATGGCCAAAAGCACACATTCAACTAATAATTAACAATTATTTGGATTAGAGATTCTTAAACAATCTACAAGTGTTTTTGGTGCCGTTTGATTCAAATTCAATTTTGTCCATGATTTTTTTGACAAGCATGATGCCTAAGCCACCCTTTCTTTTGGTTTTCAATACTTGGTCTATATTGGGCTCTTGGTATTCAATGATATTGAAGCCTCTTCCATAGTCTTTAATTTCAAAAATGATGGTTTCGTTTTTTCTGAGAACGTAAAGCTCAATAAACTCCGTTGGGTTACAATCGTGACTATGAATAATAAGGTTTGCACATACTTCTTCCACTGCCAAAATAACCTGAAGGCTGTCAATTTCGGTCAACGTAGTTTCCTTAAGTTCTAAATCAAGAAATTGCCTAAGATTGACCAATTGGTCTGTGTTACAGTATAGCCTTAGCTTTTGTTTCATTATAATTCCTCCAGCGCCTCTTCCTTTGTGTTTTTAATATCCATCAGTTTGTCCAATCCGAGTATGACAAAGACTTGAAATACTTTCTCCTTTAAGCCGTAAATGACCAATTTGATATTTCGCTCTTGAAAATCTTCCAAATAAGACATGAACACACCAAGGCCTGCAGAAGAAATATATTCGAGATGGCATGCATCTACCAATATTCCAGACTCACCTTCCTCCAAAAGACCCTGAATACTGCTGTCCAGTTCAACCGAATTACTGGCATCAACCTCTCCTTCCAAATGAAGTATTGAATATTTTTCTTCTTTTATTATTTTGATTTCCAGCATGTCTGAATATACGCTTTAAAATAGCTTAGGTTCTTATTTAAACTTGATGACAACTATGGAATAGTCATCATCCATGACTACATTTTTTCCAATAAAACTATATACCTCCTCTATGATACTTTCGTGGATTTCTCTTGGAGAAAGCTGATATTTTGACTTGAATACTTTTTTTAATCTTTCATAACCAAACTCTGTCCCTGCTTCATCTTTTGCTTCGATGATTCCATCGGTAAAGAGCAACATAGCATCTCCGGACTCAAATGCGAATGACGTTTCATGGACATATTCATCAAATAGGTTGTTTCGAAGGATTCCTAAGCCCATACCGTCAATACTTAGGTAATCACATTCCTGATCTGAATTTCTGTAATAAAGCGTTGGGCAATGCCCTGCTCTGCTGTAGGTCACCTTTTTTTTCTCTGTATCTATAACATAGAATGAAGTGGTAATGAAATGATTTTTTTCGAGACACTGACCAAGTGCTACATTGGCTTTTTTGATAAATTCAGAGGGGCTTGGGTTCAATTGTACAAGACTGTGGAAAATGCCTTTCATTTGGGACATGTTGAAGGCAGCTGAGGTACCTTTACCCGATACGTCTCCAATGATCACAGCAAACTTACGTGGACCAAGAGGATAAGTTTCATAATAGTCTCCACCGACTTCATCTGCAGCTACTGAAAAAGCAGAAATACTGAATGTTTCGTCATGATGCAGCTTCTTGGGCAATAAGCTTCTTTGGACCCGCTGTGCAATCTTGAGTTCCTCTTTATACCTTTCGTTTTTGATGGCTTCATTTAGTAGTCTGTAATTTTCTACCGATATACAGGCTTGTCCTACAAATGTGGAAATGATATTGACCATCTCTTTGTTGAAACCATCTTTGACTTCTTTGACCAAATAAAGCCTCCCCACTGTTTCTTGATTGATTACCAATGGTATGATAAGAGCAGATTTATACGGAGGAAAGTCTATTTTTCCCTGAAATACTTTATTCTCATATCCTGCTTTTTCCCAGTCGAAATTGGAGAAAGGCTTTTGGGCATTGATATGCCTGAATAGTTGATGGGTGGCATTTTTTTCTATAAACCTTTCATGCAAAAATACCGTCTGATCTTCTTGATCTTTGATTTCCAACCATCCGGCATCAGCATAGGCGGCGCTCATACTCGAGTCGATAAGTATATCTAAAACTTGGTTCTCGTTTTGTCCCGGTTTGATGGATTGGCTCAGTCTCTGGAAGTTGATAGCTTCTACCAATTTCTGTTCAAAAACTGAAGAAGTGGGTAGGTTGAACAGTGTGACTAAGAAACTGAACAAGGAATAAAAAAATACAAATGAGAAAAGTCCGATCAGAAACAGGTTGTCTGTGAGGTTGACAATGATCAGTTCACTTTCACTGTAATTGAGAACCTGGCCAAAAAGATAGGAAACAGAGAAAAGTATAATAACCAAAAACAAAATGGATTTCCATTTTTCTTTAAAAGTTAGGTAGGGAATCCATTTGAGATTGATAGAAAGAGAAATTGAAAAAACAGTGATGATGACCAATCCAAACAAGAAACTGTAATCGAGGGAGTTTTTATTGAAAAATATAAAAAACATACTCACTAAGAGCAATATTTCGAATAGCTGCCACTGCTTGACAATGTTTTTGGATTTCTGATAGAGGATAAGATGTTTCCATAACAGTGCACAGGAAATCAGGAAAAGGCTGATCAGCGCGAAAGTGACATGGTAGAAGAAATTCTTGAGAAGAATATCACTGGCCAATTTCGAATCACCCAGTACAGAATAAAAGAAGCTAATCAGAATGGACACGCCTGAGGCTACTAATCCTGTAGAAGCGCCTCTCCAAATCAGATTCAGAAAATCGTTATCCTCGTTTTTGGATATGTTATAATTATAAAAAAGATAAACATTAATGAAAAAAATGATTTCTAAAATAAAAGAAACTTCAGGCATTACGCCCGACTCCATTTGATTGATTATCCCAAAAATCCTCGTAATATCAACAAAAAGTAAGGCCAGCCAGGTCAGGACAGCGACCAATAGACTAACTTTACCGATATTTGGATTTGGGAGCTTGATCATTAATATAAATGCATCGCAATAATACCAATTCTTCCTTAATTAACCTGATTGCATTAATTGCTTAGGTTATAAATAAATGTTAATTTCTTAAAAAAATCCTTATGCGTTCAAGTTACTTTCCATTTTTACTGGTTTGTTTGTTTTTAATTAGCTGTTCTTCATCTGATATCAATAGAATTTTACAGGCTGCCGGGGGTTCTGCTCCACTTACCCAACAAGAAGTTTCCCAAGGATTGAAAGAAGCACTCATTCAGGGAATAAGCAAAGGAGCAGACCAAGCCTCTGAAACAGACGGGTTTTTCCGAAACGATATGATTAGGATTCTCTTGCCTGAAGATGCTAGAAGGGTAGAGAATACCCTTAGGCAGATGGGACTGGGGTCAGAGGTCGACAGGGCATTACTCGCTATCAATAGGGGGGCGGAGAGTGCTGCCAAAGAAGCGAAACCGATTTTCATCAATGCGATTAGACAACTCACCATTCAAGATGCTTTCAACTTATTGCAGGGTGATCAGGAAGCTGCTACCAATTTTCTAAGAAGAACTACAGAGATTCAATTGATAGCACTATTTCAACCAAGAATAGAAGAGTCTCTCAATCAGGTAGGTGCGACAAGGTATTATGGTGATATTGCCAACGCATACAACGCCATTCCTTTGACAAATAGAAGGATTGATCCTGATTTGAATACTTATGTGACAGACAGGGCGATTGATGGTTTGTTTAAGCTTATTGCAGAAGAGGAAAAAAATATCAGAGAAAATCCATTACAAAGGACATCTGCACTAATGCGGAGGGTCTTCGCAGCGCAAGACTAATCAGAGAAAAATAATTTCTTCAATGATTTTAGGGCCGAATTTCTCATGAATGATACCCAATACTTTGGTCCTGTTCATGGAGAGTTCTTTTTTGATTGGTCCGGAGCTGATTTTGACAAAAAGCTTTTTGTCTTTGATGTATAATGAGCTTGTGCGGGAAGCCACCGTATTTCCCATTAATTCTGGCCAAGATTGTATCAGGTGCTTTTCTTCGTAAGTGTCCTTGAGCCTGTAGGCTTTGAGTAAATCTTCAAAAGCCTCCTTCAATGGAGTAGCTTCTTTTTTACGCTTGCTAAAGTCTCTATACTTATCCTGCATGTATCAAAGGTAGTCAATTCAATCGATAAAGAAGGAGGCTGCAATTCCGTCAGCGAGTAATTTTCCCTTCTTGCTCAAAGTAAGTGTGGTATCCGAAATTATGATGAGGTTTTCTCTCAATAGGTTTTGAATATTGGAATGATGCATAGTAACCAAGTCTACTCCAAACTTCTCCTTGAGGTAATTCAAATCAGTGCCCCAAATGGTCCTAAGGGAAGTCAAAATATATTCGTTGCATATGTCAGAGCCTTCCAAAGGCTCAACCGTAAATGGGATTTCGCCTTTGTCCATTTTTTTGATATAAATACTGTTATTGGAAATATTAGCACCCCTAAAGCTTCCGTCAAATGAATGAGCCCCAGGACCTATTCCCAAGTAGGGCTTATTTTTCCAATAATTGGAATTGTGGAGTGCAAAATGTCCTTCTTTTGCGAAATTTGAAATTTCGTACTGAACATAACCTGCCTTTTCTGAGTACTCCATAAGTGACTCAAACTGTTCGGCAACAAAGTCTTCACTTGCTTCCTGAAATTTGCCTCTCTTACTCCAGTTGCCCAATGCAGTTTTAGGCTCAATGGTGAGCGCATAGCTGCTGATATGTCCCGGATCTAAGCTTAGGGCTGTTTCCAAATCGTGTTTCCAGATGCTATGGTCTTCGAATGGGTATCCATAAATAAGGTCCACAGAGAGTTTCTCAAAACCAGCAGATTTGGCTAGACCAATTGCTCTGAGAGATTCTTCAGCATTATGTGCCCGATTATAAAATTCCAAAACCTTTTGGTCAAAGCTCTGTATGCCGATGCTCAATCTTTTGAAGCCTAATGATTTTAAAATCTGGAGTTTTTCAGGGCTTAGATCGTCGGGGTTAGCTTCAAGGGTAAGTTCCTGAATATTTACAGAAAAATTCCTATAAATGGAATTGAGAATTGATTCCAGGTGATGTGCTTGTAATATGGAAGGTGTGCCTCCTCCAAAATAGATGGTTTGTATATTGGTATTTTCAGGGAAAAATTTTTTCCTACTTTCAATTTCTTTACAAATCATTCTCACTAATGCATCCATTTGGCTGAGGTTGGTGCTAAAATGGAAGTCACAATAGTGACAAGCCTGTTTACAGAAAGGAATATGGATATAGATGCCAGACAATTTTTATACTTTTAGCCTTCAAAGATACAAGAAACTCCGAAGTCAGCCTTGAAATTATCCTTAACCCTGATATTGATTTTATTACAGTTTCAATTGATTGCTCAGCAACAATTTTGGCTTAAATATGAAATTGTCGGCGAAATAAGCCAACAGGATACCGTTCAAGTAGGTACTGAGGCAGAGTTGAAACAATTTAGAAATGGGTTGCTCGCTGAATTGCATCAAAGGGGCTACCTCGTGCCACAATTGACCGAAAAAAGTGTAGGAAAAGACTCATTATTTATGTCCCTAGATACCGGAGAGAAATATGAATGGTATAGTTTGGGATTAGGGAATTTATCCAATTCCATTTTAATAAAATCAGGAATAGACACAAGACAATTTGAAGGCCGAAATTTTAATTATGCAGAACTTTCCCGGGTCTTTGAAAGGATATTGACAGTCTCAGAAAACGAAGGCTATCCTTTTGCTTCTATAAAACTGGATAGTGTTACCGAGAATAGCAATAAAATTTCAGCAGCACTTCATTATGATTCTGGTCCTTTTATAAGGTTTGACAGTCTTCAAGTCACAGGTGATTCAAAAATCAGCAAGCGGTTTTTGGCCAAGTTTTTACAGATCAGGCCCGAAAGCCCTTTTTCCCAAAGAAAAATTAATAACAGTATCCGTCAAATCAATGAATTGCCTTACCTCCGCTGGAGTGGGGAGCCAGAGTTGAGCTTTCAAAATGAGGAGGCAACACTGTACCTTCCTTTGGATGATCGAAAAATCAATTCAATAGATGGCATAATCGGATTTTTACCTAATGAATTAGAGGGGAGTGGGTTGCTTATTACTGGGCAGTTTGATTTGTTATTATATAATGTTGCTGGTACGGGTCGCAATTATGAGCTCCATTGGCAAAGGTTCAATCAATTTTCACAAAGCCTGCAGTTATCAGCTTTAGAACCTCTCATATTGGGTTCCAATATGGATGTTCAAGCTTCTTTTTCCTTATTGAAGGAAGACAGTACGTTTTTGACCCGTGATTTTCGGTTAGATTTTGGATACAGGATGGATGGAGGAGCCTATCTTAAGTTTTTCACCCGAAGACAGGCAGGAGACCTTATTGGGGTTTCGGGGTTGAGTGAAAGGGTGAATTTTCCAGAGGTTGGTGATTTCCGTTTCAATAATTATGGGCTGGGTTTTGATAAATCCTGGCTCGATGATGTGTTTTTCCCACGCAGGGGAGCATTGGCCAAAATGGAATTTGCCATCGGGAATAAAAATATATTGGTCAATACTGCATTACCCCCCGAATTGTATGATGGGCTGAACATGAGAAGTCTTCAATATTACTTTAAAGGTTCCTTTGAAAAGTATTTTTATAAAAATCTGAATTGGGGACTTTACAGTAGGTTGACAGGAGGTTTGATGGAGAACCCCAATCTTTTTGTGAATGATTTGTTTAGACTTGGAGGTTTACGGACTATTAGAGGTTTTAATGAAAATTTCTTTTTTGCTGATAATTATATCTATTTGAATATTGAACCAAGATATTACTTTGATACCTATTCATATTTTATGATTTTTGCCGATATAGCTCGTCTTCAAAATAGGGTACAGAATTTACCTGTGGATTTTCCATATGCAGTGGGCTTAGGTTTCAGCCTGGAAACCGGAAACGGAATCTTTAATTTTATTTATGCCTTAGGTGGTGGCAATGCTCAGGATTTTGCATTGAACCTTTCAAAAATACATTTTGGATATACTGGCAGGTTTTAAATCATGGAAAGAAAGCTCAATATTATAGTTTTATTTATTTTTTTTATGTCGACCTCAGCATTGTCTGCCCAGGTTCTTGAAAATTATGATTCTAAAATCCGAAAAAATCATCAAAGAGGATGGTTGAGGTCAAGTTACACCAGTCAGGTCACTCTGGATCTGGGGAATTTCCCCAAGAGTAGCTTGATGTTAGCCATACCCTCCGGCACCACTATTTTCATGAATGAAAAATTGTGGTTTTATTCTGGGACAGACACTTTACTGAATGTTGAAGTGCAACAGCTCAAAAATCTTTTTGCTGTTTCAGGAAATCATGATGTGGAATTCACTGCACTAAACGAAAACAACAGACTTTCAGAGTTATCTGTAAAAAAGGGTTTTTTTGAAAACCAATCTCAAGAGTCAGCTACTACTCTGACAGGAGGTATGGATTATGGGAAAAGGAATACAAGCGTATTTAGTGATTTTTACCTTACAGGGCTTGTCATTATACTTTTATTGGCAGCCATTTTCAAAGTGATTTTCCCTATTGTTCTGGAATACTTTGTTACCCCGAGAAAGCTGATTACTGGAGAAGATTTTAATGAAGCAGGGATTTTTCAGAAATTTTTCTCAATTGATGTCATTTTTTACCTTCTGATGATGAGTATGCTATTGATGCTGAATACGATGATGGCAGCACACGTCTATGCCGTCCCATTATTGAGTGAGATCTCGGCAGGAGGTTTGAACAGTCTTTTTTTCTATTGGATTTTAGGTTCTGTAGTACTGGTTTTCTTATTTGTGGGAAAGTTTATTTTCCTCAAAATCCTTGTTTCTGTATTTGATTTGGGGAAATATGAGTTTTCGCATTTTTTCTATTTGTTAAGATTATTATCTATTTCCCTGTTTCTCATAACACTTGTTGTGACATATTTTTACCTGAATGATCAGACTACTATCAATGAGGTTGTTACATCTGCTTTGTGGGCTTTCTTCTGGGTGTATTTAGTTGGGATCACTTATTTGTTTATAATTTTGGTAAATCGGGTTCCCTTTAAAAATTACCATTTATTTGCTTACATTTGCACCGCAGAACTGATTCCGTTTTTGATTATTTCAAAAATAATCATAGGATAGTCAAGAAAGTTTTAAATTTTAAGGAGAAGATTAAGAACATGAGTAAAGGTACCAAAGACAGACTTAATCCGGTTAAAAGTATCCTGGTTTCCCAGCCAAAACCCAACGATCCAAATTCACCCTATTTTCAGCTTGCTGAGAAGTACAATTTAAAAATTGACTTCCGACAATTTATTGAGGTCCAAGCGGTCTCGATTAAGGACTTTAGGAAGCAGAAAATTGATATATTGAAACACACGGCTGTGATTTTTACCAGCAGGAATGCTATTGATCATTTTTTCACAATATGTAAGGAAATGAAAATAGAGATGCCTGCTGATATGAAGTATTTCTGTATTTCAGACCAGACGGCTCATTATCTTCAAAAGTATATTGTTATTAGAAAAAGGAAGCTTTTTGTTGGTCAAAAAACGGCTTCGGATTTATTCGATTATTTCAAGAAGCATAAATCTGAAAAATACCTTTTCCCTTGTTCGGATATAAGGAAAGAGGATATTCCTAATTATTTGAGTAAGGCAAACATTGAGTTTACCGAAGCAGTCATTTATCACACCGTAGCTGCGGATCTTTCAGACTTAAGAAATATCAAATACGATGTGTTGGCTTTTTACAGTCCTTCTGGAATCAAATCTCTCAAGCACAACTTTCCTGATTTTGAACAAAATGAAACCCGAATCGCTGCTTTTGGACCAACTACGGCGAATGAAGTAAGGGAACAAGAGTTGATATTGGACATAGAAGCACCTATGCCTAATGCGCCAAGCATGACTGGTGCACTAGAGTTATACATTAAAAAGGCAAATAATTTAGGAGATTGATAATCTTTTGTGGTCTTTTTCAGTTTTAATATGTAGAATAGGGTTTTCATACAGATCTTCACTTGCATGGATAAGCTGAAATTTCCAAAAGTCGTCATAGTAATCTTAATTTTTTGCGGAATCTACCAAGTACCTTTGGCTTTTGGTCAGCAGGATCCCCAGTTTACGCAGTATATGTACAATGGTCTCTTTTACAACCCTGGCTTTGCGGGTAAGGAAGGAGATTATAGGTTTACAGCACTGCATCGTACCCAATGGATGAATTATCAGGGGTCTGGTGGACAAGCTCCAGTTACTCAATTGATCACAGCATCAGGTTTATTAGAAGATTATAAAATTGGGTACGGCCTTACTTTTATCAATGACAATATAGGTGCTACAAACAATCAAGAAATAAACCTTTCTTTGGCTTATCACAGAAATCTTAGGAGAGGAGTGTTGAGTATTGGTGCTTCAGGTGGAGTTTTTTCCAGTACATTAAAATATGATGAACTTATATTTGTAAACCCCGATCCGAATCTTCCAGCTGATGGTAGTGAGACTCAAATTAATTTTAATTTAGGTCTGGGTGCTATTTATGATAGAGGGAATTATTACGTGGGTTTGAGTAGTAGGCATTTAAATGAACCCGGCTTTGACTTTGGTGTTGATGAACCGGGATTTGATAATCAGCTGAGAAACCATAGCTATTTACTGTTTGGCTATCGGATAAAGACATTTGCTATGTGGGAATTTGAGCCAAGTTTTTTATTAAAAACCGTTTCCTTCAATAATTTTTCATACGACTTGAGCGTTATAGCGACACATAATCAAAAAATAAGTGGAGGTTTGGCCTACCGTGGTGAAGAATCGGTATCATTATTGTTAGGCTACAGCATCTTAAGAGATAATTCTTTGAGAATTGGATATGCCTTCGATTTGGTGGTCGGAGGACTTGAAGCAAAATCACCTACTAGTCATGAGTTTATGTTGACTTACAATTTGGTTCCGATTAAAAGGGAATTTGAAAGAGTAATTCAAAGAACCCCAAGATATAGGTTTTAAAAATATTCTAGGAAATATGACAATTAGCTTGTGTTATTCTTATATTTTCCTTTAAATTTCGCTTTCGTAGACAAACAAATATGTGCAGTTATCTACATAACTTAATAAGTGTATTTTATGTATAATAAAATGAATTCTCGGATTTTCCCCCTTATTTCGGCCATTTTGGTGGCCGGTATTCTGCAGGGATGCGGCCTGTTTGGAAAGAGGGGAAGCGCAAGTGAAAAAGATAATCGGAGAGGTGAAGTGACAGGTGTTCCGAAGAGGGCCAACTGGCAACAAAATTTGCCTATTGACATGGTAGCTGTAAAAGCGGGTACTTTTTGGATGGGGCAAGCCGATGAAGATATCGCACATACCCAGTCATCTTTTAACAAGCAAATAACGATTTCTGAATTTTATATGGACAAATACGAAGTGTCCAACAATAAATACAGACAGTTTTTGGAAGCTGTAAGACTTGGAGAATATGATTATGGAACACCAACCACATTGAAAGAGCCACCTACATTTAATTTGGATGAAGTTCTTCCTGATACGACTGTATGGTCTACTAGCTTTTCATACCACTATGGTGACCCATTGATGGAGTTTTATTTTGATCATCCTGCTTTTGACAACTATCCGGTTGTGGGCGTGAGTTGGGAACAAGCCCAAATGTACTGTGAGTGGAGAACATATCACATGAGAGCCAATGATAGGTCTGATTTTGATATGCCGGGATTTAGACTTCCGTCTGAAGCTGAATGGGAATATGCCGCTAAGGGAGGTAAAGATGTAGCCAAATACCCTTGGGGAGGTCCATATATCAAAAATAAGAGAGGTTGTCTAATGGCAAATTTCAAACCTGGAAGAGGTAATTACATAGACGATGGTTTTGCTTATACAGCACCAGTAGATGTATTTGCTCCAAATGGATTTGGGCTTTACAATATGTCAGGTAATGTAGCAGAGTGGGTTATGGATGCATACAATCCTGTAGCCAGTGCAATTACCTGGGACTTGGATCCAGTCTACAACGACCCCAATGAATCAAGAAAAATTATTAGAGGAGGATCTTGGAAAGATATTGCACATTATCTTGAAACAAGTACCAGAACTTATGAATACCAAGATGTAAAAACCGCACATATTGGATTCAGAACAGCCATGACATTTATCGGGAGATCAGGGTCAATGGATGTAAACAATAACAGAAGAAGAAGAAGGTAACAAACACAAAACAAATAACAATTAACACTTAATCGCTCACACTCTATTAAAATGGCAAAGAACAATTCATTCAAATACAAATTTTATGGCGACATTATGCCTAAAATTTATGGTATCGGTGCTTCTATCGTAATCCTGGGTGCTATGTTTAAGATTCTTGATTGGCAAGGAGCCAGTCTTATGATTGGAGTCGGACTAACCACAGAAGCCTTGATTTTTTTCCTCTCAGCATTTGAACCAAAACAAGAAGAAATAGACTGGTCTAAAGTTTATCCTGAATTGGCGGGAAGTGAACCAGCCGCTAAAAAACCACTTAAGGCTAACGTTAATGATGGAATTTCCCAGAAATTTGATGAGATGCTGACTAATGCTAAAATAGGTCCTGAACTTTTTGATAGCCTAGGAAAAGGAATTCAAAACTTGGCTTCTTCTGCTGAGAAAATGGGTAAAATTTCAGATGCTGCTGTCGCTACAACCGAATATGCAGATAATGTCAAATCTGCTTCTAAGACCCTTGTTGATATGAATCAATCTTATGGTAAGACGGCTGCTGCTTTGACCGAATTGTCTTCGGCTTCCGAGGATGCCAAAGCTTATCACGGTCAAGTAGTAGAAGTAACCAAGAATCTTTCTGCTCTTAACAATGTCTATGAAATGGAACTTCAGGATGCTCAGAGCCATGTTAAAACTTTAAATAAGTTTTATTCGAATGTTACAGCTGCAATGGAAGGTCTCTCTGAGGCAGGTAAAGAAACTGAGGCTTTCAAAAATGAATTGGCCAAATTGAATCAAAACGTAAGTTCTTTGAATAAAATCTATGGCGGTATGCTTACAGCCATGAAAGGTTAAGCCAAACTTAAAAAATGTTTAATCTTTTAGAATTTTAAAATGGCAGGAGCTAAAGAGACACCAAGACAACGGATGATTGGTATGATGTACCTGGTATTGACAGCATTGCTGGCATTACAGGTAAGTAACCAGATCCTACAAAAATTTGTATTGTTGAATGATGGACTAGAGAGAACATCTAAAAACTTTATACAAAAAAATGAATTCACTGTTTCTTCAATTGCTGGAACAGTTGAACAACAAGGTAATAATGAAAGGGATGTGCCTAAAGTGGCAGCAGCCCGTGAAGTAAGAAAATCCAGTGCTGAAGTTTACAGCTATCTAGAAAGTCTTAAGCAGGAATTGATTACAGAATCCAATGCAAAAGATGATCAGGGGATGTATAAAACTTCTGCGCTTAAAAATGTGGATGTACCTGGCCAAATTTTCAATAACCAAAGAAAAGGTTTTGATATGCAGGACAGGTTGAATCAGTATCCAGTTGAGATTACCAACATTCTTGCTGGAATCGGTATAGACCTCCAATTCAGTGATATAGCCAAAGACGCAAAAGACATTGAGATTTTCAAAAATGATTCAGAAGCAAGGAATAAAAACTTTGTGAATCTGAATTTTGTAAAATCTCCGGTGGGTGCAGTTATGGCTTTAATTTCTCAATATCAAAATGAGGTTTTGAATATTGAAGGTGAAGCTTTATCTGCTATTACAGGGTCTATTGGTACTTTCTACTTCAAATCTGATGTATTCAAGGCGAGTGTAGCTGCAAACTCCAATGTTGTAGCTGCAGGGACCAAGTTTGAAGGTAATTTATTTATCGCTTCTTCTTCTTCCTCAGCTCAGCCTAAAATGACCGTGAATGGAAGAGAAGTTCCGGTAGTGGATGGCTTTGGAGAAATCAGCTTTACAGTACCTCCAGCTGGCCAATATGATGACAGAGGTCTTGCAAGACAGGTATTGAAGGGTGAAATTACAGTAAATATTGCCGGAAAAGATTCTGTATTGAATGTTGATTATGAATATTTCGTAGCTCAGCCAGTAATCAGGGTTACTTCAGAGGTAGTGAATCAACTGTATGCAGATTGTGCTAATGATTTGATGATTGATGTTCCCGCACTTGGTAACAACTATGCACCGGACTTTACAGTGTCTAATGGTACTGCTATCAAAGGTCAGAGACCTGGTCAAGTAACCGTTATTCCAGGCAATTCCGGTAAAGTAGTTATTGGAGTAAGCAGTGGTGGAAATAAAATCGGAAATGTAGATTACGATATCAAACCAGTACCTGCTCCTACGATTCGTTTGTTTGATGGAAGAGGTCAAATCGATTTGAGTGTTGCATATCCAGCACCAGGTCCGGCTTCCTTGGCAGTAAGAGCTGTACCCGAGCCTACTTTTGCTAGAACAATGGCAAGAGATTCAAACTTTGAAGTAACAGGTGGAGAAGTAATTCTTTTGAGAAATGAAGTTCCTCGTGAGAGGGTTCAGATTTCAGGAGAGAACGTAGCGATAAGAAACTTACTTGCAGCTGCAAGAAGTGGTGACGCCTTAGTGATTAGGGTAACGGAAGTTACCAGAACCAACTTTAGGGGTAATAAAATCAAAAATAACCAGCCTGAAATTATCAGGATGGCAATTAAATAAAACCGATCTCGTTATAATGACGAGGTTATTAAATGGACTTAGCTATGATGTTAAAAGCTAAACTTATCGGCATATTTACTCTAATTGGAGTTTTCTTTGGACTAGATGTTTTTGCACAAGGTGCGACAAGCGTAAGCCCATCCAATAATGGAGACAGAAGATTCCAAATGGATACGGTATATTCCGCTAGACCTATGCGTGAAGATGACAAAATGTATCAGATCGCTGTCTGGAGAAGAATCGACCTAAGGGAGAAATACAATGTGCCATTGTATGGTTCAGGCGATACCAAAAATAATGGTATCATCAATAACATATACAAGGCGATTGTTGATGATAATGCTTTTGAAGTTTTTGCAGATGACGAATTCAAAAAACCATTGTCTATAGCCGAGTTTCAGGATAATTTCTGGATTTCTGCCAATGGTGACAGTATTTTTGTGAAACAACTGTATTACTTGGATTTCAGGGAAGATTTCCTTTTTGACAAGCATCATTCGCAGGCTAAATTTGATATCAAATACATTGAATTGGTAATGCCATCTCCGACCAATGCAAATGCTGGTCAGAAAACTATTGGCTTTATCAGGTATAAGGACTTCTACAATTACTTCAAGGACCATCCAGAAGCAAAATGGTTGAATTTCCAAAACACATCAAAAAATCTAAGTTATGATCAGGCTTTTGATCTAAGATTATTCAGAGCAATTGTTCGAAGGTATACTAACTCGGACGAAGCCCTAATCGCAGACAAGGTCAATCCTGATAACCCCAATGCTGAATTGCAGGCCTTTTTGGATGCACTTGATTTTGAGTACAAGTTACTCGAATATGAAAATGGGTTATGGGAATGGTAATCAAAATAAAATGAAAAAAGCGGGTTTTACCCGCTTTTTTCATTTTTAAGCCATTCCATTAATTTTATTGCTCTCGCTTCACCGATCAGTTCTACAAGTTCCTCTTCTTTTCCTTCCCTTATTTTTTTTACTGACTTGAAGTGTTTCAATAGTTTTTCAGCAGTTTGTTTTCCAATACCTTCAACTTTAGTGAGTTCAGTGCCAAAAGCCTTTTTACTTCTGACGTTTCTATGAAATGTGATGGCAAAACGGTGTGCCTCGTCTCTTATCCTCTGAAGTAATCGCAATGATTCCGATTTCTTATCAATATGTAGCGGAAACTGATCTTCAGGGAAATAGATTTCTTCCAGACGCTTAGCAATTCCTATAATAGGTACTTGCCCATAAATACCCAGGTTTTTGAGCGCTACAACGGAGGAAGATAGTTGTCCTTTTCCACCATCAATCACAATGAGTTTGGGAAGTGGTTTCTCTTCTTCAAGAAGTCGTTTATACCTTCTCCCCACCACCTCTGTCATACTGGCAAAATCATCCGGACCCTCTACGGTTTTGATATGATAATGTCTATATTCCTTAACAGCTGGCTTTCCGTTGAGGAAGCAGACCATGCTAGCTACGGGGTTGGTACCTTGAATATTGGAATTGTCAAAGCATTCAATGTGGTCTGGCATTTCTTTTAGAGACAAGTCTGTCTGAAGTTGTTTTAACACCCTGAATTTTTTGTCTTTGACCTCACCAGATGCCAAGAGCTTTTCTTGTTTGTAGTACTTGGCATTCTTGAGAGAAAGGTCAATTAACTTTTTCTTGTCTCCGATTTTTGGGATTGAAATATTGAGCCCCTCATATTCTTCATCTAAAGGGATATTAATAATGATTTCAGGTGCATTACTGTTGAACTGGTCCCGTAATCTTACGATTGCAGTCAGTAGCAAGTCAGATTCTGTCTCATCTAATTTCTTTTTAAGTTCTACTGTCTTGGTAATAATAACCGAGCCATTGATTATTTTAAGGTAATTCACGTAAGCAGATTTTTCGTCAGTTACTATGGCGAAGGTGTCAAGATCTTTGATAGAGGGATTGGCGACTAATGACTTGGATTGATATTTTTCCAGTAATTCCAGCTTTTGTTTGAAATACTCTGCCCTTTCAAATGCCAGCTTTTCTGCAGATTCAAGCATCTTTTCCTTGAAGAAATTTTTAGCTACAGTCAAATTACCTTTGAGGATGTGCTTGGCTTGTTCAATATCCTTAAGGTATTCTTTCTCCGATTGGTATCCTTCGCATGGCCCAAGACAGTTGCCAAGGTGGTATTCTAGGCACACCTTGTATTTTGATTCGCTTATCTTTGCCGGGCTTAGGTCGAGTCTGCAGGTTCTTACGGTGAATATACTACGAATGAGCTCCAAGACATTATTCATGGCCTTAACGGAAGCAAAGGGGCCATAATAGGTGCCTTTACCCTGAATCATTCTTCTTGTAGGGTGGATTTGTGGGAAATGTTCGTTGGTTACCACCAAATAGGGATAAGTTTTATCATCCCGTAAAAGTATATTGTACCGAGGTTGGCTCTGCTTGATCAGGTTATTTTCAAGGAGCAATGCATCGAATTCAGAATTGACCAAAGCAATTTCAATTTTCTTGATCTCCTTGACCATTCTTCTGGTCTTGTGGTTAAGCCCAGTTATTTTTACAAAATAAGAAGAGACCCTTTTTTTGAGACTTTTGGCTTTGCCAACATAAATCAATTCGTCAGCTTCATTGTAATATTTATATACTCCTGGTTGGTCGGGGAGATTATGGTATTCGTCAACTTTGTAGAATGAGGCATGCATAAAGCAAAAATAGAAAAAAACAGCCCCTAAGAAAGGGGCTGCATTTGGTTCTCGTTTTTTATTTAGAAATCATCCCTTTTGGGGTCAAAGTCAAAGTCACTGAATCTGTTGCTTTCCATCTCATACCGGTCACAGTCAATTTCTATACTTAGGGGTCTTTCAGGTCTTGGGAAAGGACCCTTTGAAATACCTAGAGATTGGTCGGCATACGCCTTAGCCATATACTTCACCCATATAGGGCGTGCAGTCTGTCCGCCTTGACCGAGTATCCAGCTTCTGAAGTGAATGGCCCTATCATCCCCACCTACCCATACTCCTGAGACTAAGTCTTTACTCATCCCCATATACCAGCCATCAGAGGCGTTTTGCGTAGTACCTGTTTTTCCACCCAATTGATTTCCTTCGTCTCTTAATGTCCATGGCACACCCTGGCTGGTTCCTTTTGATTCTTCAAAGCCCCCTCTCATCATGTAGAGCATCAAGTAAGCATGCTCTTCACTCATAGCTGGTTTTTTCTTTGGTGTAAATTGCTGAAGTAAATTGCCATTTTTATCCTCAATCCTATCAATATAGAAGGGAACAATATGTTCTCCTTTATTGACAAAAGTTCCCATAGCTCCTACCATTTCGTAGACTGATACATCACTAGTACCTAGTGCCAAAGCAGGCACCTCCTCAAGGTCGCTCGTTATACCTAGCCGATGCGCAGTCTCTACAACAACCCTTGGGCTGAGTTTTTTCATCATATATGCCGTGACTGAGTTGATGGACTGAGCCATAGCCCTTCTGATAGTCATTTTTTCATAAGAAAATTTCCCATCTGCATTCTTGGGTGTCCAAGAGGGTTGTCCTGGAATATTTACTTCGATAGGTTGGTCAATTACAGTATAGCAAGGGCTGTATCCATTCTCAATAGCTGCGGCATATACGAAGGGCTTAAAAGTAGAGCCCGGTTGTCTTCTTCCTTGCTTGACATGGTCATATTTGAAATGCTTATGATTGACTCCGCCTACCCATGCTTTGATATGTCCCGTATGTGGGTCCATAGACATAAAGCCTGTTTGAAGGTGTTTTTTATAGTGCCTCAAGGAATCCATTGTACTCATTAAAGTATCTACTTCCCCTCTTTCCCAAGAAAACACCCTCATTTTCTTTTTTTCATTCAACTTGATATCCACAGAGTCAGAACCTGCTCCATACCTTTTTATTAGGTTGCGGTAAGCATCAGTCCTTTTTACAGCATTTTCAAGAAAATTTGGAATTACCCTTCCTGTATTGTCTATCCAAGGATCCCGGTTGCCCATCTCGTTTTCAAACTTTTTCTGTAACTCTTTCATATGCTCCGAAACTGCTTCTTCGGCATATTTTTGTAGTCTGCTGTCAATGGTAGTAAATATCTTAAGGCCATCTCCAAAAAGATCATAAGGTGATCCATCAGGTTTGAGATTCTCTTTTGTCCATCTGATCAAGTCCGCCTTTATAATTTCTCTGAAGTAGGTGGCAAGGCCTTGATTTTGGTTTTCCACTTTATAATCCAGTTCGATAGGGAGTTGAAAGAGTGAATCTCTTTCAGGTTTGGTGATGAAATCATACTTTTCCATTTGGTAAAGCACAGTGTTTCTTCTTCTAAGCGAATTTTCAGGATTGAAAACAGGGCTATAATAGGTAGGAGCTTTGAAAAGCCCTACAAGTGTAGCAGACTCCTGAACATTCAATTCGTTTGGTGATTTGTTGAAGAAAGTTTTTGAGGCTGTTTTGATACCATATGCATTACTTCCAAATTCGGATGTGTTAAGGTACATGGTCAGGATCTCATCTTTGGTATAGGCCTTTTCAAGTTTTGCTGCCACAATCCACTCTTTTGTTTTGATGACAAGCATTCTTAATCCGGGCACCCTGCTGAGAACACCTTGTGATTCAAGGTTTCTGGTCTTAAATAGGTTTTTTGCTGTCTGTTGACTTAGGGTACTTCCACCACCTGCAGACTGTCTTAAGATGAGGGATTTAAACAATACCCTACCCATACTTTGCAGGTCTATGCCTGAGTGGTCTTCAAATCTGACATCTTCTGTAGCGATCAGCGCATTGATGAGGTTAGGGGACAGTTCATTGTAAGTGACAGGGCTTCTGTTTTCTCTGAAATAATTCCCAAGCAATACTCCATCAGCAGAGTATAATTCGGAGGCTAATTCTGATTCAGGATTTTCTAAGGCTTTGAAATTGGGAAGCTCCCCAAATAGTCCAAGGAAGTTGACACTGACTCCCCAGATAAATAGAATGAACCCAATGAAACCGGCAGCAAAGCCAATCCAAATGAGCTTGATAATTTTCTTGGTCATTATTGAATTACTGATAAAGCGTTTTAGTATGCTTTTTTATAAAATTGACGATACTCGTTGATGTTTTTTCTTTTATTCAATTCTTGGAAGTTCTCAATTGAAATTAGGAAGACCTTTTCTTTGTCATCTTTATTTAAGGAGTTGGAGTTAAATTCCTCCATAAACTTTTCTCTGTAGGCCAATCCTCTTTCTGCATTGTTGAACGGACTGACGATGAATATGGATTCCTCCCTACTCAAGTTCATGTTTCCTGTCCTTAATCTGGCATTCCCGAAGTTGGTAGAATGAAAGGATTCAAGATCTGCCAAAAGACTTTTCGCATTTTTAGCCTTGTCGGGATCCAAAGCGATGACAAATATATGAGTTTGGTTAGGATTTTCTTTATACGGAGATTCTTCTTCCTCATCATCTTCTTCATCCGTGGCCTCTCCACTATCTCCCGTGGTTGACTCCATATCATCTTCTCTTTCTTCCATTTGGGCTTCTGCCAGGTTTTGTTCACCTGTCAGCGCTTTAAGCATATTTCTTGCCATTTTTACCAATTCAGGATTCTCTGCGGTTTGGATATAATTTTCAAGTCTTGATTTATACCTCTCGGTATCTTCTATTTTGCCTGAAACCATGATATCAAGTAACATGAGTCTATCAGTATTTTTGGTTAAAGGGTAATTTTCCAAAGTATTTCTCACTTTGCTTCTTGCCTCTTGATACTGCCTGTTGTAATAAAGTTCATAAGCTTCTTTGTAGCTTTTAGAAGATTCCAAAAATGCCTGATTTCCTGTCATAGCATTTGGGTTGTTTACATAGTAGGTGTATTGGGAATCCGGAAACTCCCTGTTTAGCCTTTGTACGAAAAGATCCTCATTGCCCCCAAGCTCCTTTGCTGCTAAATAAAGGATATAATAAGCTTCCGATTTCTTGTTGGAGTTTGGATAGGATGTAATCAGTATTTCCAGGTAATCTTTTGCAATTTTTGCTTCCTTAAAATCAAAGAACATGAGTTTTCCCAATTCAAAATATGCCTCTTCCAGTTCTAGTTTGAGCCTTTGGATTTCGTCTTCAGTTTTGGGAATATTGGCTAAAAGAGAAGCTTTATCTGGAATATCAGCAAAAACATTTACCTCTTCCTCCTCTTCTTCCATTAATTCTTCATCAGCTCCCATTTCTTCGCCTGATCCCCCTGCTGTTTGAAAATTCTGAACATTCCTTCTCCAGTTGTCTTCCAGCTGTCGATTTCCCCAATTTCTATAAAAATCAATGGTCCCCTGCTGCATAGCTACGGCATTGTCAAAATAAAATGATTGACCTGAACCACGACCTCCAAATGCAAGCAAATTGTCAAAGATACTGCTGCTGCTTTTTTGTTTTTCCTTAGCCTCGGCTTCTCTTAACAACCTTTCCTCTTCTTGTGAGATAAAATTTTCTGCCACAAGCTCCTGCTCTTCCGGGCTGAGTTGTGCAAGCCTTATGAGGCTATCATTGTTGTTGATCACATCATATTGAGCTACGTAGTCATCAAAGATGGATTTTCTGGAAGTAATTTCTGCAAAAGCTTTATGAGAAGGACGGAAATTCGCCACAGCGGAGTCAAGATAAAATTTCGTAGCACGGAAGTCTTTTTTGATATCGAAGCTTATCTCTGCAAGTTTTTGGTAGATATAACCTTTCTGTATTTCGTTTTTGCCTTCTTCTTTGGCAGCCCTGATGAGCAGAGATTCTGCTTCTTCAATATCGTCCATCTTGAGTTCGAAAAGGGCTTTTTCATATAAAATCACATCTTTTAAATCCCTGTTTTTACTGTCTTTGTATAAGTCGTCATAAAAGCTGCGTACCTTTTTGACATCCTTACTTTTGTTGATTTCAGCCACTTGTTGGGCAAATAGCTGAGAGAAAAAACTCCTTTCATAAGGGGGGTTACCTTTGTCAGCCTCTTGATAATAGCTGAAAGCCAAAGCATCTAGCTCTTCCCTTTGATATAGTTGTGCCAGTATAAAGTTGATTCTAGACCGCTCATCTCTGTCCTTGGTATAGTCAAGTGCTTTGTCAAGTGCACCGATTTTCCCATTCACATCTTCCCTTGTTTCGTAATAATAGGCTAGCGTCTTGTATAGTAAGAATCGATTTTCTTTGCTGATTCTGGACTCTTTTGAGAGAAAATCAATGACATAAGTTGCGTCATCATAATTTCGCAAGTCAATAAATTGCCGAAGTAATTGAATCAAAGAACGGTGCCGGACATTTCTTTTCTTACTGTTGACATTCAGGTACCTGAAGGTATTTGATGCATCGTCAAAATCCGCATTGTAATAATCCGCAAGCCCAAGTAGGAAGTAATTGTCATCCACCCATTTTGAAATCCTGTGCCATTCTATAGCTTTTGAAGAGAAGTCTTTCACTTCAGTCAGAATTTCTTCATTTTGTTCTATAATAGCACTGTCAATTGGATAAAATACAGGTAAAACCTGTGAATAGTCTTCTCGATGATTGTCTTTGATCGCTTGTTCAAGTTTTAAGATATTGTTGTAGGCATAAAAATAAGCATTGTATCTTGAGGTTGTATTGTGGTACATCCTGTTAGTAAATGTGTTCTTTTCCGAAGAACATGCCCCTACTAGCAATGCAATTAATAAGAAATAAATTAAGTGGATTTTATTCATTTTGCCTATAAAGCCCCAAAATAAAGGATTTGGTTATAAAATAATAAACGCTTTCACTTAATATTATATTTTCGAAAGTTCAGGTAAGTTTAAATGAAGTATAAACTCAAGAAAATCTTTAAGTCAAAATTTCTTTTTGTCATCAGAAAAGAAGAAGATTTTGCAG
This sequence comes from Mongoliibacter sp., assembly GCF_007692705.1. Taxonomy (GTDB): domain Bacteria; phylum Bacteroidota; class Bacteroidia; order Cytophagales; family Cyclobacteriaceae; genus Mongoliibacter. Next base: position 5,150 of record NZ_REBN01000208.1, on the reverse strand, counting down.
TCTTAACTTCGTTCAGCATTACAGCTTCTAAAGTATTGCTGATCGGGGTCTTGTTTTTCATACTAAGCTTTGGGATTTCACTTGTACTGGCAAAGACGCTATTGAAAAACTGGTTTGATCCCAGTTTGACAGCAACAGAGAGTACAGAGTTATTTATTAATCTTTCCAATAGGGTAGACTCTCTTGCCCTGGAGGTGATGAAGAAAGACAATTATATACAGAATATACAGCGTATTATAGGGGGAGATGAATTAGGAGGTGATACTGTTCAGGCTTTTTTGGATACTGCTAATTTTGAAGTTGGGAGTGCAAGGCCTGAATTAGAGAAGTTTCAACCAAGCAAAGGTACTCAATCCATTATAGAAGAGATGCGCGGACTTCCTTTGGAAGGTAACCTCCAAAACAGAAATTTTTCGAGCTTTATGACAAGCACTTATTTTTTCACTCCCATTAAAGGATTGGTTTTGGCTGTATTTGATCCACAGCAGGATCACTTTGGTGTGGATATTGTTGCCAAAGAAAATGAAGCAGTGAAATCTATTTTGGATGGGACAGTGATTTTCAGCTCATGGACACTTGATACCGGGTATGTATTGATGATACAGCATTCTAATGAGTTGATTTCCATTTATAAACATAATTCGGTAATATTGAAGAATGTAGGAGATGTGGTAAGGAGTGGAGAGATTATTTCAATTGTAGGAAATACAGGAGAACTCAGCTCGGGACCCCATCTTCATTTTGAACTTTGGTATCAAGGTTCTCCTCTTAATCCTCAAGAATTTATCTCCTTCGATTAGTTATGTTCAGTAAACCAGAAGAAAAAAAATCAGTGGTCGACATGGTAAACTCCAGCAATGTGATTTCAAGAGAAACACATATCACAGGCGATATCACAGCCCAAGGCAATATTCGTATAGAAGGTACCGTAGACGGTATGGTAAAATCCACTTCAAAAGTGGTGATAGGGGACTCTTCCACCATCAAAGGGAATATTGTTTCTGCAGAAGCGGAAATTTCCGGAAAAGTTGAGGGAGAGGTAGTCTGTAGCGATCTGCTTTTTCTGAAAAAGACCGCCTTTATCAACGGAAATATCACCACACAAAAATTGGTGGTTGAAAATGGAGCTGTTTTCAATGGGAAATGTCAGATGAATTCCAACTCTCTCACTGTTTCCAAGTCGGAAGATAAAGAAGAGTCCGGTAAGAAACAGTTTGCTGCAGGTTAGGTTGAATACTTTTCTAAAGTATATGGGCCTCTCATTCCAAATGTTTGCGGTGATTGGGCTGGGAACATTTTTGGGATGGTATATTCAGGAGCAAAGTAACATGAAATTTCCTCTTTGGCTCTTGCTCTTTTCTTTTTTATCTGTGGTCGCTTCTTTTTATCATTTATACATCATGATGAAAAAAGATGAAAAAAATGAAGAGAGTAATAAAAATACCTAGTTTTGCATCCTCTAAATAAGGGGTATGCACACAATTAAAAAACTTACATTTTGGTTATTTCTGATTTCCTTACTTATCGCGGGAGTCATATACCTCTTGGAATATTTTTTTGATCCTTATTGGATACACGAAAAGGTATGGATAATCCTTTCATTTTTTGTGATTTTGACTTGGCTGACAGGAATGTTTACTCATTATCTATTAGGAATCAGCAAAGAAAATTCTGTTAATATTTTATTAGGAGCGATTGGCATCCGTCTCTTGGCAAGTATTGGTTTTGTGGCGGTTATGCTGGTATTAAAACTTGAAAATATTATTTGGTTTGTGGTCAATTTCTTTATCATTTATTTCTTTTACTTATTGTTTGATATATACGGGGTAATAGCTAATTTGCGCCCGAATTCGAAATAGGTTCTAAAAAATCATTTAATGGTCCGTAAATTACTTTGCCTAAGTGTTTTATTATCAGTCTTTTGGATTGGTTTTTCAAATGTAGCTGTTGCAGCAGGAGATGAAGATGATAAAACAGGCTTCATCATGCACCACGTAAAGGACTCACACGAGTGGCATTTTGCAACTTTTGGGCACACTCACCTGACACTTCCTTTGCCTGTAATTATCTATTCTTCTGATAGAGGACTTGAGGTGTTTTCCTCATCAAACTTTCAGAATCCAGAAACACATCTTTTTGGAAAAGAATACGGCCACAATGGATATTATATAGATGAGCATGATCATCTTAAGGCTGTGGATGAAGAAAGATCATTTATAGATCTTTCAATCACCAAAAATGTAGCAATGTTGTTCATTGTAATCGCAATAGTACTTTGGATACTGCTTTCTGCGGCTAGCCACTACAAAAAAAATCCTGGACAGGCACCTAAAGGAGCAGCTTCCTTTATCGAGCCGATTGTTGTTTTCGTCAGAGATGAGATTGCATTACCAAATATAGGGCATCACAAATACAAAAACTTTACGCCTTACCTGTTGACGATTTTCTTCTTCATTTGGTTTGGTAACTTATTGGGTCTTTTCCCAGGGGCAGCCAACCTCACGGGTAACATTGCTGTTACTGCTACATTGGCCATCTTTACTTTCTTTGTTACCAATCTTAATGGAAATAAAGATTATTGGAAACACGTAGTTGCAACTCCCGGTGTTCCGGTCCCTCTTTTGTTGATCATTGTTCCGGTCGAAATCATAGGTCTCTTCACCAAGCCATTTGCCTTGATGGTCCGTCTTTTTGTGGCCATTACAGCAGGTCACATTGTGATCTTGAGCTTTATTGGATTGATATTCGTGTTTGAATCCTATGCTGTAGGGTTAGCAAGTACGATAATGGTAGTGTTTATCAATATGATCGAATTGTTGGTAGCTACCATACAGGCTTATGTATTTACGCTATTCTCTGCCATGTATATTGGTCAGGCAGTCGCAGAACATGAGCATCATTAATTAGTAATTTCTTTGTTCAATTTATAAAACCTAACAAGTATGTTAACTTCAATCTTATTAACTGCCGGTTTCGCACTTATGGGTGCTGGTATCGGTGCCGGAATTGTAGCGATAGGCGCAGGTCTGGGTATCGGTAGAATCGGTGGTCAAGCAATGGAGGGCATCGCTCGTCAGCCTGAAGCAGCTGGAAAAATCCAAACTGCTATGTTGATTATCGCGGCTCTTATTGAGGTGGTTTCCCTATTTGCAGTAGTAGTTTGTCTACTAATTGCTTTGGGCGATTACACTTTCTAAGACAAAGATCAGGGATTGGCGCTAGGCCAATCCCTTTTATTACATTGAACAAAAACTGAAAATAAGCTAAAATTTCTAGATATGGATCTTATTATTCCCGGTTCCGGCTTGATCATATGGCAAATCATTGGATTTTCCATATTGCTGTTTATCCTTGCTAAGTTTGCATGGAAGCCGATACTTTCTGCTTTGGAGGAAAGAGAAAAAAGCATTGAAGATGCACTGAAATCTGCTGAAATAGCCAGAAATGAAATGGCCAATCTGAAAGCAGAGAACGAAAAAATCATCCTTGAAGCCAAGCTTGAAAGAGACGAGATGTTACTGAAAGCAACTGAGACAGCCAGACAGGTTGTTGAAGATGCCAAAGGAGTAGCTCAGGCAGAAGGTGCCAAATTACTTGAGGCAGCAAAAAAAGCAATTGAAACTGAAAAACAAGCAGCTCTTGAAGATGTGAAGGTTCAGGTAGCCGCCCTATCTTTATCCATAGCAGAGAAAGTTTTAAGAAAAACTTTGGCTGATGATGCCAAGCAAAAAGAGCTTGTGGATGAGTTGATCAATGAAATTAAGTTTAACTGATTATGTCAGAAATAAAAGTAGCATCCAGGTACGCCAAAGCTCTTTTGGAGCTAGCTGTTGAGAAGGGTCAACTTGAAGAGGTCATGACAGATGTCAGACTATTGATTTCTTTGGCCTCAGAAAACAGAGAGTTGGTACTGATGCTCAATAGCCCAATTGTCAACACAGACAAAAAATTCAACGTGTTGAGGCAGTTGTTTTCAAAAACTGCCAACAAAATTACTATGAGTTTTTTCGAATTGGTCACCAGAAAAAATAGGGCAAATGTGTTAGTTTCTACAGCTCTGGAATTTCAGAAGCAGTACAATCTTTACAAAGGTATACAGGTAGCGGAAATCACCACTACTATTGCTCTAGATGAGGATATCAAAAAGAAAGTAGTTGAAATTGTAAAAGAGATTTCTGGTCTTAACACGGTTGAGTTAGTAGAAAAAATAGACACAGAAATTATTGGCGGATTTATCCTTAAAGTCAATGATAAACTTTTGGATGACTCTATCAGCAATAAACTGAGAACATTAAAACTAGAATTTGCCAAAAGGTATTTTGTCAAATTATACTAAAAAATAAAGCATAACATTTAATTAAAAATATAATGGCACAAGTTAGACCTGATGAAGTTTCGGCGATATTGAGAGAGCAACTTTCCAATGTCAAGACTGAAGCCGAACTTGAAGAAGTGGGTACTGTTCTCCAAGTTGGTGACGGTGTTGCCCGAATATATGGACTTAGCAAAGCACAAGCTGGAGAACTACTTGAATTTGACAATGGTCTTAGAGCGATGGTGCTTAACCTTGAAGAAGACAATGTAGGTGCCGTATTGTTCGGTGACTCTAAATTGGTCAAGGAAGGTGACAACGTAAAAAGAACCAAAAGTATTGCTTCTATTCAAGTAGGCGAAGGAATGCTTGGAAGGGTTGTAGATACATTAGGTCATCCAATTGATGGAAAAGGTCCTATTGAAGGTGATCTTTTTGAAATGCCTCTAGAGCGTAAAGCTCCAGGAGTAATCTACCGTCAGCCAGTTAACGAACCACTTCAGACAGGTATCAAAGCGATTGACTCCATGATTCCGATCGGAAGAGGTCAGCGTGAATTGATTATCGGTGACCGTCAGACAGGTAAAACCGCTGTAGCTATTGATACTATTTTGAATCAGAAGGAGTTCTATGAAAGAGGAGAGCCAGTTTTCTGTATTTATGTTGCCATAGGGCAAAAAGCTTCCACTGTTGCAGGTATTGTAGCAGCTTTGGAAAAAGGCGGAGCACTTCCTTATTCAGTTGTAGTTTCTGCTGCAGCTTCAGAACCCGCTCCAATGCAGTTCTTTGCTCCGTTTACAGGTGCTTGTATCGGTGAGTTTTTCAGAGATACAGGTCG
>NZ_REBN01000211.1 GCF_007692705.1 Mongoliibacter sp. | reverse complement strand
AAAACTTATAATTGCAGGCCAATCATCTTTTTCCATCACATTGACGTCTGCCAGGGCAATTTGGATTCTGGAAACAACTTTTCCTGATTCATCATATCCATGGAGTTGCCAATCCCAGACTTCCTCCAATTCTGATTCCAGTAGTTTTTGGAATTCCTGAAACTGGGCAAATACCAATTCCTGCATTTCCTCATCTTTGTGGTTCAACTCTATCCCGATGGATGCAAAGCCACGCTCTGCTTTCATCCTGAAAAAAATATTCTTTACTCCTGTCTTATAATTCTGCCAGTTGATTCTATATCCTTCCGCATTGGGTACAGGCTTCATGTACTGCCCAAAAGTAGTCCAGAAATCTTTTCTCACTTTGGCTGATTCAGCGCGAGAATACATGTCAATAGCTTTTTGGGGTGTCTATCGGAAGTACAATGATAAAATCAGCGGACTTTGCTGTTTTCTCATCAATGCTGTTGATATCCTCCTGCTCTACGGTATTGATGGTCATGATTTTTAGGTCAGGATAGGCTTTTTTCACAAACCAAACTATCCCCTCATAATCATTGGAGTGGTAAGAGCCATTGATATGGAGTATGCTATGACCTTCACCCAAAAATTCAAAAAGTGAAAAAGCCATGGTGACATCTTTCAGTGCCTGAGCTTCTATCATATAGTCGATATTCATCGATGAACCATGCATCATATCCTTCATCGCAACATAAGATGGCAAGTCTTTGTCTATTTGAACCGGAAGTGGTGGAAGGTATTTTTTTGCCTCTACATCCAATGAATCCAAAGCTTCGAGGCCTTCTCTACTTACCAAAGAAGCATATTTTCGTGGAACATTACTGGCTACAAAAGGAATGTTGTGCTTTTTGGCAAAGAGCATTAATGGTTTGTAATCCGTGCTGTAATTGTTCCAGAGTTTGGCTTCAGCTTCGAAATTCTTATCGGTGATTTTTCCGGCAAACCACTCATCTATATTGAGCTGATCATCTCTTTCAAAAAACTCTCCCGCAAGTATTACAGAGTTTTGGTTTTCTTTCAAATTTTTGAGCAACTGCAACTGTAGCCAATGTGCGATGCTGTTGTTGTGCAACTCTCCAAAGAATATCAACTCTTGGTTTGAAGCCTTTTCAGCCATTTCTTCAAAGCTACTGACATTTCCTTCCTTGTCATAAATCTTATATGGCTCCAATTGTGCCATTGCTGGCAGTAGGGTAGAACAAAACAGAAATAAAAATAGAATTCTTTTAAGCATAATCTTCAGGGTAATTCACAGTCACTACAGAGTAGTTGACTACACCACCCAATGCCGGGTTGTGTTTTTTAATGATAATGGAAATTGAGTGGAGGTCAGGGTAAACTTTCAATATATCCTGAATCATCAAATGCGCCAAGTGTTCAAGTAGTTTGACAGGTTCGAGCATGTGGGATTTGGCAATGTTATACAATTTCCCATAATCAACCGTGTTTTTAAGACTGTCTTCAAGCATGGCTTTTTTAAAGTCAGTATTCACATGAATATCTACAGTGAACCGGTTACCCAACTTTGTTTCCTCTTTGAATACGCCATGGTAGGCGTGAAACTCTATACCTTCTAACGAAACTTTTCCCATCAATCAAACTGGTCAAAGAAAGACCCTCCTTTATTTCCCTGTTTTTTCTCGTCTTCTTTTTCAACTGCCTCTTCCTGTTTTTCAGCTGCGATTGTTTCAGTCGATACATCTACAGCTTTGACGTTTTCAGGTGCTTTATCTTTTTTTACAGGTTCAGTTTCTTCAGAAGCTTCAATTTTAGAAGGTTTTTCCTCCTCATTATTTGAGGTTTCCGCTTTTTCCTGCTTTGCCTCTTCCAGTTTGTCTTCGGTAGGAGGTGTTTTTTCAGTCATTTTTTCGGACCTAGATTCCAGTTTGGGTTCTGAATGTTGTACTTCTGCTATTTTTGCCATGGTAAAAGCATTTGATTTACTTAGCTTTTCTACCATTTCCGCATGTATGTCCACATTGATTTTTTTGAAAGATTCCTGTGATACTGAAATATTGTCATTGATATCTTCAGACAGTGCTTTTAGGTTTTTCAATACCAAATCTCTTTGTGCCAAAAGGGAAGTGTAATCTTCCACTAAGCCCTTGATATCAGCCTTCAGGTCATCCATCATCTTACGGCTTTTTTCTTCAGCACTTTCAATGAGGTTTTGGGCTTGTCTTTGGGCATCTTGCACCATGGTGTCAGCGTTTTGATGTGCTTCAGAAAGGATTTCTTCCGAAGATTTAGAAGCTTCTTCTATCATGGCTGCACCCGTATCTTCAGCAGTTTTCAAAGTCCTGAAAAGTGACTCTTCAACTTCCTTAAGTTTGTTAGCCTCTTTTTCAGAGGTTTCCAACCTTCTAGCCAAATCTTCCTTTTCCTTGGTTAGGCTTTCAAATTCAGCGCTTATGAATTTCAGAAAATCGGTAACTTCATCTTTATCGTAGCCTCTGAAGTTTTTTTCGAAGTGTTTTTCACGGATTTCGGCAGGAGTTATTTTCATGGTATTTATAGTTGAAGTTCCCAAATAGATATTTTTCTATCGTCGCTGACAGAGACGATGTGATGGTTGTAGCTGCTCCACAATACTTTATTGATGGAAGTGCCGTGCCCGGCATACCGAGACTTGTCTATCACCTTCAGCAATTTATAATTATCGCTGTCCCATACTTTGATAGATTTATCCATACTGCAGGTGACAAAATACTTGCCATCTTCTCTGAAGGATAGGTAATTGATGGCAAACATATGTGCTACTATAGATTCTTGCAGAGAATATGCACTTGTGTCCCAAATATTGAGGTAGGCGTCTCTTCCCCCACTTACCAAAATAGGCTTGTTGGGTGCATAGCCCAGAGCAAAAACCGAATTGTTGTGAGCTTCCAGGTTATGGATGGGAGAATGGTCTGCCAGGTTGAAAACTTTAATGGAATTGTCACTGAGCCCCACGGCGAGCTGTCTTCGGGTTGGATCAATTGACAAAACCCGGACACTTTTTTTTCCAACTTTAATGTGCTTTTTTACTGACTTATTCTCTATATCTATAATAATGATGACACCATCTCCAGTGCCTACATACAATTCATTCCCTACAGCTTTGATGTCGAAGATAGATTGATCAGTTACCTTAATAGACCAAAGTTCTTTGCTGTTTTCAAGGTCAATGACGTGGACTCCTTCAAAATTATGCCCAATAAACAAAAGGTTTCTTTCCTTGTCCACCTCAAGGGCATAAACTGAATGGGCAACTTTGGCCATCAGTTTGCCATCTTTCGGGTTGTCCATATCCCATTCTACCACCATGCCATCACCTGAGGCCGTGTAAAAAAACCTCGGGTCAGGTCCTTCCACCAAAGCATAAATACAATCATTGTGTCCCGTGAGGGTATGTAGTTTATTGACTTGGATTTTTATCATATATTGCGAGGATTAGCAAACAAACCCTTAAGGGGCCTATGCAAACAAAAATAGAAAAAATTAGTCCTTTATCAGCTTTGGCTGTAAATATTATTGAAGAGGTACCGGATTCGATGGTAGATTTTTTGAGCTTTAGAGAAAAGCTTTCCTATGCAAATATCTCAAGGGTAGAAAAAAGGGTAGAATGGATTTGTGCTAGATTGGCAATTAAGAAAGCCCTAGACTGTATTTCATTGCCTTATCCTGGATTTTTCAAAGATGAAAATGGTAAATCTCATCCTATGGACGGGTATGGATATGTTTCTTTAAGCCACACAAAAGGGATAGCAGCAGCAATTTTTCATAAGGATATGCCCGTGGGAGTGGATTTAGATTATATTCGGGAGAAAGTTGTACGTCTTGGTCCAAAGTTTTTGGACAAAACAGAAATGGACTTCCTTGGGAATAATCCTGAGCTTTACACTACTGCTTGGTCAGCAAAAGAATCCATATTCAAGTGCCAGGGAAAAAGGGGAGTTAGCCTTAAGAATAATATTATGCTTGAACCATTTTCTCTGGAAGATAAGGTGATCAAAGGGAAAATATACGGAACTGAATTTTCCGATCACCATTACAGGGTAAAGGTAGAAAAGGAAAATGATATCATCATGACCTATACGGTTTGGTAGGCTCTTTGCTATAGCCTAATTCATATATAATATACCTGAAATATGAAAAATTTATTGTGCCTGATAGTCATCCTCTTTTCTTTCACGCAAGCTTCAGTAGCGCAAAGGATAGAAAATTTTAAACTTCAGGATATTATATCCGGAAAGGAATTTGAGCTAGCCTCCCATACAGGAGATAGAGCGGTAGTGATTATTTTTAGTAGTCTCAATTGCCCCTTTTCCAAATTATATGAAGATAGGATTGTGGGTCTTAACAAATCTTATGCTGATAAAGGATATACTTTTGTCATGGTCAACCCCCATTATGATATGGAAGAAGGAGAATCGAAGAAAGATCATGAAGAAAGAGCGAAATCAAAAGGCATGAATTTTCTGATTTTGGATGATTCGGAGCAGGCAGTAACCAGGATGTTTGGAGCCAGTAAATTACCGGAAGTAGTGGTGATGACTCCTAGCCAAACAGGTTTTTCTGTAGCGTACAAGGGAGCCATTGACAATAACCCTCAGGTCGCAGCAAATGCCAATATGAAATATCTTGAAAATGCCCTTTTAGCCATTCAGAATAGACGGAATCCCAGCCCTGCTTCCAGTAGACCGGTGGGATGTAACATTAAGTTGAAAGGAAGGTAAGTACCTCAGTCACTTTCAAGGATATCCAGTAGTTGATGAATTTCATCCACTTTTTGTAATTCCCCCAGTTTTTCAAATGCGACAATAAGATTACGCATGGAGCGGATGAGGATATCTTTGTGGGTACAGGGTTGAAAAAAAGTTTCCCTAGATTCAATTTTTAAATGTTCCAAATAATTATTGATGTCTTGCTTGCTGAATATTAGACCCTTATTGAAAGCATTGATATAAAACGACGCGTCTTTAGACTTATATGTCAATACAAATAAATTTGGCAGGTTAACCCCGTAGATAGGGAGTCCCAATTTTTGGGCAACCAAAAGATAAATAGAACAAAGGCTAATCGGGTTTCCCTTCTTTGTTTCCAATACACTGCTGAGCATGGAGTTTGCTGGGGAATGAAAATTCTTGGTATTGGCTGAGAATCTCAATTGGTTGAAAAGTACGCTATTGATAATCCTTACCTGTTCATAAGGCATCAAATCATTCTTGAAGGCAGTCCAAACATCAAAGTAAATCTGGTGCATGTCAGCACTGAGTTTTTCGAAATCAAGATCGGGGTACTGATAGGTATTCAAAATCCAAAGTCCTGACAATAGGTCTTGGTCTTCGCTCTTTTTCCATTCTTTCAGCCTTTCCTTTAGCTGGGAAAACTGAAGGTTATGCACAAGTTCTTCAATTTCTTTTTGGATATCCGGATTGAAACTTTCTTCCCACTTTTTCTCTAAAAAAGGGATAACCTCATGGCCGAAAGAAGTGAGTTTTTCCCAAACATGGTTTTTCACTTCTTGGTCAGTATCGTCTAAGAGCGATACAAGGGCGTTAAGTTCTTTATCGGTAAGTTTTTCTTTTGACATGATGTACCTTCAAGATAGTGATAAATACCCTTATTCAAAACTCCAAAAATCAATGTTTTGATTCATTTATTGTAGAAAAAAGGCTTTGCCAATTGATTGGCAAAGCCTTACAAGGTATTAGGTTTGAATAATACCTACATTGAACTTTTCAGTAATAGGGGCATGGTTTGCAGCTTCTATCCCCATGCTGATCACTTTTCTGGTTTCCATAGGGTCAATTACTCCATCCACCCAAAGCCGTGCTGCGGCATAGTATGGGCTCAATTCCTCATTGTACTTGTCGGTAATTTCCTTAAGAAGCTGGGCTTCATCTTCGGGGGTGATTTCTTTGCCGGATTTTTTGAGTGAGGCAACTTTAATCTGCAAGAGTGTTTTGGCTGCAGACGCACCACTCATTACAGCCATCTGTGCGGATGGCCAAGAATATATCAGCCGTGGGTCATACGCTTTTCCGCACATGGCATAGTTTCCGGCACCATAAGAATTACCCATCACAATGGTGAACTTTGGGACAACGGAATTGGCCATGGCGTTGACCATTTTTGCACCGTCTTTGATAATGCCTCCGTGCTCTGCTTTGGATCCTACCATAAACCCACTTACATCCTGAAGAAAAACCAAAGGGATTTTTCTTTGGTTGCAGTTCATGATAAATCTGGCTGCCTTGTCTGCCGAATCCGAATAGATTACTCCACCCATCTGCATTTCGCCCTTTTTGTTTTTGACAACTTTGCGCTGATTGGCAATAATACCTACGGCCCAGCCATCAATCCTAGCGGTGCCACAAAGCAAAGTTTTGCCATAATCTTTTTTGTATTCTTCAAAATCAGAATCATCCACCATGTGCTTGATGACTTCTCCCATGTCATATGGTTTTACCCTATCGTATGGAAACACACCATAGATGTCTTCCATCCTAAGTTTTGGAAGCTTTGGTTCTTTTCGATCAAAACCTGCTTTTTCACTTTCACCGATTTTGTCAAAGATTTTTCTAATAGCCTCCAGGCACTCTTGGTCGCTATCATATTTATTGTCTGTGACCCCAGAGATTTCACAATGGGTAGTAGCTCCGCCCAAAGTCTCATTGTCCACGCTTTCACCAATAGCCGCCTTTACTAAATAGGAACCTGCCAGAAAAATAGAACCTGTCTTGTCTACAATCATGGCTTCATCAGACATGATGGGCAGGTAAGCTCCACCTGCAACACAGCTTCCCATGATTGCTGCTACTTGTACAATTCCCATGGCAGACATTTTAGCATTGTTGCGGAATTGACGTCCGAAGTGCTCCTTATCAGGGAAAATTTCATTTTGCTTGGGTAAAAATACGCCTGCACTGTCAACCAGGTAAATGACAGGAAGATGGTTTTCCATGGCAATTTCTTGTGCCCGCAGGTTCTTTTTGGCCGTCATAGGGAACCAAGCACCTGCTTTGACAGTAGCGTCATTGGCTACTATCATACACATTCTACCATGCACGTAACCAATTCCTGTGATGACACCTGCAGAGGGACAGCCCCCCTCTTCCTTATACATGCCGTCAGCGGCTAATGCTCCGATTTCAAGAAATTCAGAACCTTTGTCAGTGAGATAGTCGATTCTCTCCCTTGCAGTAAGTTTACCTTTTTGATGCTCTTTTTCTATTCTGGATTTTCCTCCGCCTAGTTTTACGGCTTCCAGTTTTTTCTTCAATTGAAAAAGTAGTTGTTTGTTTTGATCGTCATTCTTGTTGAACTCAATATCCATAAAGTATTTTGGGTTTAGTATTCTAAAAGCTAAAATAACCTCTTTTAGGAGTAAGTATCAAATGTGGGGGAGGTAAATACATCATTTACATCTCATCTATTTCCTCTTTGTATGCTTTAATTGCCCTATATATAGCAGATGAAAGATAGGTTTGTCCTTCAGCACTGTTTAGGAATCTCTCTTCATTCGCATTGGAAATGAAGCCAAGTTCTATCAGTACGGAGGGCATGTAAGTAGTCCAGAGAACGTATAAAGGGGCTTGCTTGACACCTCGACTGTGGCGGTTGACCCTGGTTCTGAAATCGTCCTCTACCTTTGCTGCCAAAGAAATACTGTTGGATAGATATGCTTTTTGGGTGAGGTTAAACATCATATAAGATTCAGGAGAACTGGGGTCGAAGCCCTCGTAGTTTTCCTCGTAATTATCTTCAAGAAGAATTACAGCGTTTTCCCTCTTTACTATGTCAAAATTTGCTTCGAAGTTTTTGGTACCCATAACAAACGTTTCTGTGCCATAAGCTGATCGGTTTCCTGCAGCATTGCAGTGGATGGAAATAAAAAGGTCGGCCTTATTTCTATTCGCAATGTTGGCCCTTTCTTTCAATTCCAAAAAAGTGTCGGTTTTACGTGTGTATATTACTTCTACTCCTGGGAGAAGTTCTTCTACATATTTCCCAACTTGAAGGGCAACTTTAAGCGCGATATCTTTTTCCTTTGAATAGGAACCTACTGCTCCTGGATCTTTTCCCCCGTGCCCTGCGTCAATAACTACCCTTTTGACCCTATCAGAGCGTATTTCCTTGGGGCCAGCTGAGGAAAACCCCGCTGTAAGGAATAAGAATGTTAAAAATGTAATAATGAGAATATTTTTCACTTTGAATCGTTTCATGCGTACTGAATCCTATTAACTTTGCTCGGGCAAAATTTATACATTTTTAATTAAATTCGAATCAATTAGTGCGGAATTACTGGTTTTATTTGCTAGGTATGATTCTAGTTTGGGTTTTGCCCCACTCTGCATTTTCACAGCAGAGAGACCCTGAGCGAAAGCTGACCGCACCGGATTCCGTTTTAAATCCTGATGCACTTCAATTTCCCGATGTTGAGAACCTTTTAGACTCCCTACACATGTCTCTCAGCGACAGCTTGCCTGATCCTGAATTGAAAGATGGTGAACCCAAGGGTGATATACAAACTACTATCAATTATTACGCCGAAGACAGCATTATAACTGACTTTACCCAAAATAAAGTTTATCTTTACAACGATGCATGGTTTGAGTATGGTGAAATCAGATTGGATGCAGACCTGATCATTATAGATTGGGACAAAAGTGAGCTTTTTGCCTCAGGGATTACAGACTCTCTAGGGAATATACAGGGTAATCCGATTTTTAAGGAAGGACAGACTACCTATGAAATCCGGAAAGAAATGCGGTACAATTTTAAAAGTCAAAAAGCCATCATCAAAGACGTGGTCACAGAGCAGCAGGATGGTCTTTTGAGGGGGCAAACCATCAAAAAGGATGCAGATGGAAGTATTTATATGGACAAAGGTTTTTACACAACCTGTAACCTGGCTGAACCTCACTGGCATATCAACGCAGCCAAAATCAAATCGATTAGAGGAAATAAAGTGGTAACCGGTCCATTCAATCTTTACTTTAACAATATTCCAACACCCGCAGGATTACCCTTCGGGATTATTCCAGATACACCGGATGAAAAGGCTTCAGGAATAGTTTTCCCCTCATATGGACAAGAACAAGTTAGGGGTTTCTTCCTTCGTAACTTCGGGTATTATTTTGCATTCAATGATTATATCCATACTAGGGTTACAGGAGATGTCTATACTCAGGGAGGGTACGGAGCCAAAGCTGCCACTGTGTATAAAAAACGTTACCGCTATAACGGGGCCTTTAACGTGGATTACCAAAGGTTTCAAAGTCCTGAAACAGTACGTCCGGAAGAGGCGCAGGATTACAATACCATCTGGGTCAACTGGAATCATGCTCCGGAAACAAGGGGAACGTCAAGGTTTTCCGCCTCCGTCAATGCGGGTACGACCAATTACAACAATGTAGTCATCAATCCCGGGAGCTTTGCCAACAATGTAAATTCTGAATTTTCTTCGAATGTCTCATATAGTAAGACATTTGCAGGGACACCTTTCAGTATGTCTGCCAACTTGAGGCATTCCCAGAACATCCAAACGGATGAAGTGAATCTGATTTTGCCTGATATTGCTGTAAACATGAACAGGCAGAACCCATTTCAAAATGTAAAGTTCGAGCCATTGAAAACTTTGAACATTGCCTGGAACTTTAACCTTCAAAATTCCATCAACAACAGGATCACACCAACCTTCGGTGTGCCAAATCAGGCTTTGCAGCAATCTCAAGGTAACTTGGATATTCCAGAGCAAAACGTATTGGATTTTACTTTTGCCAATTTGCCTCAATTGCTTCGAGATGCGGATAATGGTGCCAGGAATACCATTCCAATTACTTCCAACTTTACCTTATTTAAATACTTTACAGGGACAGCATCTGTGAATTATACAGAACTTTGGTATACCGAAAGGATCAACTTTTTTTATAACCCCGTAGAAAATAGGGTAGATAGGATTCTTGAGAATGGATTCAACAGGGTAAGTTTTTACAATACTTCCTTTGCCATGAACACAAACGTGTATGGCTTCTATAATTTTAAAAACAATAAAAAAATTGAGGCTATACGTCACCATATGCAGCCTTCGTTTGGATTTAATATGACCCCTGATTTTTCAAACCCGGCTTTTGGATTTTATCAGCAGGTTCAGGTAGATGAGGATGGAAGAACCCAATTGTTTTCCCGTCATCAGGGGTTCTTATTTGGCGGTGCACCTTTGGGAGAGCAGCGTTCATTGAGTATTAATATCAGGAATGTGGTAGAAGCAAAGCTAAAGACCAATTCAGATGATGAGGAAGCTTCTACCAAGAAAATCCCTTTATTACAGTCCTTAAATGTCTCTACCAATTACAACTTTGCAGCGGATTCTTTTAATCTTTCTCCCATCAATTTCAATACAAGGACCTCCTTTTTTGAAAATAAACTCTCAATGAACCTTTCCGGAAATCTTGATCCATATGCGACAAGAACCACCAATAACCTGCAAACTGGACAGGAAGTTACCAGAAGAATCAATCAGTTTGCATGGCAGGCAGGGCAAGGAGTAGGGACCTTAAGGTCGGCTCAGTTGAATATCAATGGTAATATCAATCCCAGTGGTGATAAATCACCGGGGGAAATGAGAGAAGATATGACCAATGATTTTTTACAGCAAGGAGGTCAGATGAATGAATTTGTCGAGGAGGAGATCAATAGGGTAGTGAATGACCCTTCCCGTTACATAGACTGGGATATTCCCTGGAATTTGGGTTTTGGTTATAATATTGCCTACAACAGAAGGCAAGATGGTCAAGTCAATATCACTTCCGCTCTTAATGTGAACGGGAATGTCAGTATCTCCGAAAAGTGGAAAATCAATTTTAGCGGTGGCTACGATTTTATGACTGCCCAGATTACCCAAACCATGATAGGAATTGATAGGGATCTGCATTGCTGGCAGATGGGAGTCAACTGGATTCCTTTTGGCCGATTCACTTCTTACAGCGTCGACATCAGGGTGAAATCTTCCATTCTTCAGGATCTTAAAGTCAGTAGAAGAAGATCCTTCTTTGATAGATAGAAAGGGGATTTACGGTTCCCGTCCGACTGGATATCATGGCTGAAAATTTACGAGGGCATGAATGGTCTGAGAGGAATAGTTTGCTTAAGGCTGGAAACCGGAATGTTGAATAACGAACAAGGAATAAAGACAGATGAATAAATGAAGGGGTCTTCTTAAAGGAAGGTTATATAAGGTAGATAACGGCCTTTACAAAAACTACAAACCTTCCATTAAGTACAGGTCTCTTGGTACATGGTACATTGTACCAACTAAATCTTAGCAGAATTGCAAAACCTATTTTTGCATTAACCATCGGATTTAGCCTCGTAATTCGTAACTCCAAAATCGTACATCCTTTTTAAATCTTCGACCTACTCATAGGCATAGTCATACACCTTGGGCCACCGAGTCCTCTTGATAATTCAGAAGAAGGGATTTCCAATACATCAACCCCCATATTTCTCAGGGCATTGTTGGTGTGCTTGTTTCTATTGTAAGAGATTACCCTTCTTGCGCCTATGGCAAATACATTGGCGCCATCAAACCACTGTTCTCGCATGGAGTAATCTGGGTTCCCATCAGCTGTATGCAAGATTTCCAGATGTTGAATTTCTCTTTCTAAGACAGTCAAAAGAGATTCTTTCAAAACCTGCCTTTTGATATGGACTTTGTCATCTTGGATTTCCTTCAAAGTGTAAAGAGACGTTTGCAATACGGAATTTAAGGCATCCGGATAAGTGAGTACCAGGTTTTCATCCAGTATGGTAAACACGGTGTCCAAATGCATATAATTGCGCCTTTGTGGGAGATGCACCTCATAGACACGTTCTACAGTACCTTCCGCTAAAAGTGCTTTTGCAACCTGGTAAATAGCTTTCTCATCCGTGCGTTCTGAATTTCCAATGGCGACAGCTTTCTTGGAAAGGATAATGACATCACCACCTTCTATGCTGGGCGGGTTAGATTGCCCGTTTAATGGATATAGCTGGTTTACATGTTCTTTGAAATCCGGGTGGTTTTCAAATATTGCTTTCAAAAGATTGGCTTCTCTTTGTCTGCCTTCCATCTTCATGCTTGAAAATATGATTCCTCCTGGTGTGATGGCCATAGGATCTCTTTGAAAATAAAGGTTTGGGCTAGGAGGTATAATAAAGGCATAATCCAGCAATTCTGTAGTAGGTAGGTTTGGGATTTTCTTCTTAAGTTCATGGACTTTTACACCTGCTGTCAGGGCAGTGGCACATTCAGCTGTAGATAGTCTATCTAAGATATAGTCCTTGAGATGAGTTTGATTAGAAGGCTGCAAAGCCTGTGTCATGAGTTTTTCGAGAATCTCCCTGTTGGTAAGCGTTTGGATCAATAATTCTCTTAGCCTAAAAACAGTAGCACCTGTCGCTTCTTTGATGAGATTGGTAAAAACATCATGTTCCATTTGCATGGCCTCCAAATAAGGGACATCCTCAAAAAGCAGGAAATCTTTGTTGTAAGGAGTAAGCCTATCTATTTCCCTAGCAGGTCTGTGCATCAGGACTGCCTTCAATGTTCCAAACTCTGAATTTAACCTTAGGTTCATACTCTAAAATTTAACCTTAAAATTTATGAATAGCTCAAAGTATCAAATTTATGGTTTAAAAAATACCATTGGAATGATATATTTTTCCATAATCAAAGATATCAGGTTTTGGATTGTGTCTATTTAGTAGGTAGGATATAAGTTGAAAAAATGCATTTGTGTCTGCTATTTTTCACTTATACAAATTGATTTAAGTGTTTTTTGGATTAACTGGGCCAATGCCTCATGCAGGCCAAGGATATTCTATGTTGCCATCTTTTAGACATTCAACAGTGATTCATTTTCAGGTTACGGGAAATAGCGGTTTGACCATTCTTAAAAAAAAACCGGAACATCGCTGGATGTTCCGGTTACAACTGAAAATATCAAGTTTATTATGATATCCAGCTTTCCACTTCCTCTTTTGTCGGGTTTGGAACCTGTAGTTTCAATTTTTTGCGTCTTCCGCAAACATCATTGAAAAGCT
>NZ_REBN01000090.1 GCF_007692705.1 Mongoliibacter sp. | reverse complement strand
CTGCTGTTTTGAAATTATCAAATTCTGAATTGATTTTGTGAAGTAGACTATCCATAATATTGAGTTTTATGATTGATGATAAAAGATAAAAATAATGATTATTGGCAAAACAACTCAATAGCCTCAAGCAAACTTCAATTCATTTGATAGCGTGATTCCAGAATGTAACCGCAATAAAAAAAGGGCGGAGCCAATAACCCAACCCTAAATTCACCATCAATTAGCTATCAGATGATTGTATAACTTTAAATTTAGTAAATTAAAATTAAAAACAAAGTTGATTGGTTTGGAAGTCTAATTTCAATGTTTTATTATATGTATATCAGCTTTCGAACCAGTAAAATCTTCACAATGAAATTAACATATGATTTCAAACCAATATTGTAAACAGCTTCCAGATCAACTGATTTCCATTATTAAGGACTAAACTCATCACAAAGCCCTCTCCATAACAATATACTCCTTGCCGGACTTGAAAAAGGTTTTGGGGGTTTCAGAAAATCCGAAGCCTGAATAAAATCCAATTCTCTCGACCCTGGCATTACACCAGATACTTTGAATTTGTCTTTCCTTTAATAAGCCAATCATAAAAACAAGCAGTTTACTCCCATATCCCATATTGCGAAATTCAGGGAGCGTTCCGAACTTTCGGAATTGGGCAGTACAACCGTTTAAAAATACAGAGACAACTGAAATCAGTTTCCTATTAACAAACAGCCCAAGGTGAATCGCTTTATCATCACCGGGTACCCTGACAAAATCCTTTGGTTTATCTGGCCACATGGCCTTATGTCTTATAGGTAATGTTTCAGCAGCTGAAATTTCTTTGATAAACAAGGATTAAGGAATTTATGTTAGAATCACTGATTGGGAGCTCAAAAATAATTGATTAATCGAAAATATCTGAGCCAAAAGCGTATTTCTAAAATTAAGGAAGAGATATTATTCAAATATCAATAATGAAGTTTCAATTACTGATTTTAAAAGAAACACATAAAACTAACGTGTTTTCCTTCTTAAATATTTGTCTAAAACTCAAAAAAACACCTCCCCAAAGGAAAGGTGTTTTCCATTTCTCTTCCACAAATCAAATGCGCTTGCCCTTAGAAGCCTTGGGGACTTGAGGAGTTTCCGGCTTCATACGGGCTTTTTTTTTAGATTCATCCGGTTCATTGGCCATGCTGTTGCTCAGCAAGAGGTCATTGGTTTTGACAGTCCTCATCTGGGCATCATAGACATTGAGGGATTTGAATTTGGGATTGGCCTCCACATACATGGTCTCTTCCTTGCCATCTTTCTGCATGGTGACAGGATATTGATTTCCTTTTTGCACAGCTTTGAGCAACCAATCCGCTTTGCTTGGATCAAAAGCCTCCTTGATGGGCAGGCTTTCCAATACCTTTTTGACATCATAGCCATAATTCTCATGGTATTGATCCAGTTTGAAATTCCCGTTCGGTTCCTTCTGTCCAAGATCAAGTTGCAGCCATGCCTTATAGGGTTCCTTCTCTGCATTCAACAGACTTTTCTGAACTGCTCTTCCTTCCAGAAGGTTAAATGCCTCCTTGACCGTCACTCCCTGATTGGCATAGAAAGTATGCGTCTTGGGTTGGTCCCATGAATAGGGAGCTGGTATTAAACTGCTATTGTTACTTCCGTAAAAAAATTCAAACCGGCGACTTCTGGTATCCTTAGGGAAGATACTTCCAAAATTGTATTGAGTCAATTATTTCAATGCTCTAAACGACATGATTTCATGATAAGAATTGGATAAAAGATTATCAGAATCCAGGAGATTTATTGGAGTTCCTTCAATAGAAATTTTTCCATCTTCCAAAATATAAACATAATCAGACCTTAATGCAGGAGAAATTTTATGGGTTACAATCAAAATTGGTATTTTATATTTCAAATCTTCCAGTATTTCCAACATGTAGCCTTCGGTTTCCTTATCCATGGCCCCGGTAAATTCATCCAGAAGCAGGCATTTTGGATTGTGGTATAGTGTCCTCGCGAAAGAAACCAATTGTTTTTGACCTCCTGAAAGGTTTATTCCGTCCTCTCCGATTACAGATGCCAAACCTGCAGGTAGTTTTTCAAAAAACCGCATTAATCCATATGCATTACAGAAAGCTTCAACTGCCTGAGGCTTTGCTCTTGGATCAAAAAAACATATGTTCTGAAATAAAGTCCCATTGAAGATTTTGGTTTCCTGCTCCACAAATCCAATTGAAGATCTCCAATTTCCTAAGATGACTTGATTGATATTTATTTCATCATTGAATAAGATTTTCCCGGATTCCAGCTCATAAAACCGCATTATCAGTTGTAGTAAGGTACTTTTACCACCACCGCTTTCACCCAAGATACATGTCAATCTTCCTTTTTTGATTTCAATATTGATATTATTCAGCAGTAGTTTCCTCCCGGCAAACCTAAAACAGACTTTCGATAATTTTATAGAATCAAATAAATCAAGAATCTCTCCGTTTGAAGTTGATTCCTCTGTTTGGGCAAATCCAAACTCAAACATTCTTTCAAAAGCTATTTTTGCTTCCTGAATCTGTACATTGGACATGGCCAACTTGTTCACTGATGGTATGATCATTCCAAAAAATGCAATCAAGGCCACCATTTCACCTAGCATCAAGGATTCTCTCAATACCATCAAGGATGCCGTAGAAATAAGTACTGATAAATATATAACTCCCAAAAAA
>NZ_REBN01000004.1 GCF_007692705.1 Mongoliibacter sp. | reverse complement strand
CCGAGTTTCACCCGGGGTAAATACCCTTCGGATTTTAACCCCTTTCAGGGGTTGAGACTGAGCAAGTTCATTTAACTAATTACACGACTTGTCCGCCGTGGCGGAATTAACTTTTAACCTTTACCAATCCTCAGTTCAGTTAATCAATTACTCAATTACACAATTAATCATCTTTTCACCCGCAGCGGAATTAACCCTATACCTCCATAGAGGGATTCTCCATTTTCAATTCTAAATTTTTCATTTTAAATTTCAACCTCCTCTCTTTCCACTAAATGCCAGCCTTGACCTCCAAACCAAATCTCTTTACCCAAAATCAATTCTGGCTTGGCCTTGGATTATTGATTGTGTTTTTCTCTCCTTACCTGATTTTGGGGCAGGATAGCATTTGGTACGCCAACGACTACGCAGAGTTGATCATCCATTGGTACACGCTTCTGATAGACCACAATGGCCTTTGGAAAGCCAATGATTACCCTATTCCCGGTATGTTGGATACACTGCCAAGAGGCAGTTTTGCCTCAGAGTTTTTTCTCAAAACCTGGTTGTTTTACTTCTTCCAGCCTTATACGGCCATCCTGATCAACAAACTGCTTATCCATACTTTGGCCTATCTGTCAGCCTATCATTTTCTCAACCATTTCCTGCCCGACGAATCCCGGAAAAGGATTCCCTTCTATGCCCTGATTTGGGCGGTGCTCCCTTTTTGGCCTGAAGCAGGAATCGGCCTGGCATTTATTCCCAGTCTCTTTTTGGTCTTTTACTCCCTCCAAAAAGGGGAGAAGTTCTCCTTCCTGCATGCCCTTATCATTGGATTCTATTGCTTTTATTCCTCACTCAACCTTACAGGCTTATTTGTTGGATTTGCGCTCTTTTTTTATGGATTCTACGAATTTTATAAAAGCAGAAAAATCAAATGGAATTTCTGGCTGGCTTTGGCAGGATTTACTTTAATCTATTGCCTGTTCAATTTCCGGTTATTCGATATCTATTATTTTCAAAGAGACTGGTTTATCCCTCATAGGGTAGAGTTTGACATTTACAGTTTTGTCAGGTACCACGATAATATTTTCATCCGATTTGCAGAAATCCTTTTTTTCGGAAATATCCATGCCGCATTTATTCCTCCCATATGGTATCTGATCCTACTGGGATTTCTGATAGGGCAATTGTTTTCGGGGAAAAAAGCAGCCTTATTCCAACCAGTGTTAAAGGTATTTATTGCCATCAACATGATTGCTTTGCTTGCTGCCATGTTAAGTTACAGGCCTTTTGTAGAAAATATTCCGGGTTTGATTCAGGTAAGGCAGTTTAGCATTGAACGCTTTTATTTCTTGATTTATCCCATGATGCTTTTCTCTGTGCTCTTTGTATTGGACTGGTTGAGAAGCTTCAAAAATGGAAGAATTGTATCAGGCTTTTTGGTTTTGGTTTTGTTGGCATACTCCCTAATTGTCTTGGATAACAATGCCAAAAACTACCTCCTTAAACCCATACTAGGAATAGGAGAAAAATACCCGACCTACAGGGAGTTTTTTGCCGAAGCTCAATTTCAAGAGATCAAGGATCTGCTCAGGGATCAATCTCCTGAAGGGTTTAAGGTGGCCAGTATTGGATTCCATCCTGCCATTGCTTCTTTCAATGGATTGCAGGCCATAGATGGATACACCATGAATTATCCTTTGTCCCACAAGGATAAACTTTATACCGTGATCAAAGATGAATTGGGTTCGGATGATAAGGAAAATTGGTTGTATTGGCATTTCAAGGGATGGGGGAATAAGGGGTATTTGTTTAACCAAACCCATAAAGATGATTTTATGCGGATGAAGTGGCTGGAAGAAATCCCCGTGGAAAAACCCCTTTACAATTACCGGAAATTACTGGATATGGGTTGCGAGTTTATTTTGGCTGCCCACCCGGTGATTGATGAATACAACCTTGAATTCCTTCACAAATTCCAGCACCCTGAATCCGCCTGGAATATTTATGTGTATAGGGTGAAAGGGGAGTAGGTGCCTTGGTCCAACTCTTGGTACCAGGACGAACTCCTTGAAATTTGCCTCAATATCGAGGTTTGAGTAAAACCATCAACCTATATCAGGGACATACAGCTTTTAAAACTTCATTATCCGAAACCTGTCCGACCTTCAGGTGGATTCATCATTGGATATTCGATATTCAAAAATTCAACACCTATCGGCGTTGAGAGCATGAAAGTAAGGATTCCTCAAATCCACCGGATTGCATCCGGGGTAAATAACCTTTGGTATTAAATCCCTTTGGGATTTTCCGCCGCAGTGAGTATCGCCACTCATGGGTTCTTAATAAAACTTCATGATTCGATATTCAAAATTCTTCATTTTGCCTAAGCGTTTTCACCAGCAGCATTGCAATTGGGTTGTCCGACGGCTGTACCTTCGGATCCTTGGTATTGAGCTTTCAGCTCCTCTTTCCTCCCGCTGAATATGTACCTACTTTGAGGACAAGTGCTTCGATGTAGGTAACATACTGTGTATATGGCTTAATTGTCTATAACCTCCACACTTAACAAAACCTTTAACGAAGCACGTGGGCGGGAGGAATTTCGACCGGGCCGGCGGTGGCCTTGTGGGTAGATAGGTTTCGTCCCGAGGACTCGGGATTGGCTACTTTTTCATTATGGAAAAAGTAGCTTTAGGTAAAAGCGATAGATTTCAATAAAATGATCAAAAATAG
>NZ_REBN01000098.1 GCF_007692705.1 Mongoliibacter sp. | reverse complement strand
CCTTTTGTCATTTTATGATCTGTAAATACCAAATTTTAAAATCTCGGAATGACAAAGTGAAGTCGAAAGCACTCTTGACCATCTGGATATAGTTAATCAATTAATCAACAATAAGTTAAAAGTTAATGGTTAAAAGTTCATTTGCCCTCACACTTAACCCTTAACATTTTAACCTTTAACATTTTAACCCTTAACAATCTTTAGATCAGTTAATCGCCTTGGCCGTGGTGGAGTTAATCGGTTAATCAATTCATCTTTAGTCATTTCGTCAAAGTACAGCGAAAGTCCCTCTGCCCATTCTATTAACAATTCAGATTTACCAATCTTTTGACCAGTTCATCAACTGTACCAACATCAAGGTTTGCTGCTTTCAGCAACACAAACTATATTACACACCTCTTATATTCTCTTTAAATTGGGGAATTGACCATCTATAATTTTATAAATATCATGAGATACATCCTATTTGTATTTTTATTTGCTTTTGCTGGTGAAGTATATTCTCAATCAGCACTCACCCTCCCTGATATTTTCAAAAATGGGGTCTATTCCCAAAATCGATTCGGCCCTATACGTTGGATGAAGGATGGTCAGGGTTATTCCAGCATTGAAAAAAGTGATCGGCTCTCGGGTGATGAAATCGTCCGCTATGATGCTCTTTCTGGAGAAAGGTCAATTTTGATTTCAGCAGATGAATTGGTTCCCTCCGGGCAAAGCGACCCTCTGCCAATAGCAGACTACCACTGGTCTGAAGACAATAGCAAATTGCTTATTTTCACCAATACCCGAAAAGTATGGCGCTACCATACCCGTGGAGATTATTGGGTATTGGATTTGGAAACCCGAAAGCTAAGTCAACTGGGCAAAGAAGTCCCTGCAAGTACCCTGATGTTTGCCAAGTTTTCTCCGGATGGAAGCCGGGTGGGATATGTAAGCCAAAATAACATCTTTATCGAAACGCTCGCCTCTGGTGAAATCAAGCAGATTACCAAAGATGGGGGAGAGGATACAATCAATGGGACATTTGACTGGGTTTATGAAGAGGAATTGAATTGTAGGGATGGTTTCAGGTGGAGCCCAGATGGTAAAAATATAGCCTATTGGCAATCGGATACCCGTGAAGTGGGAACATTTTACCTGATTAACAATATTGATAGCATCTATTCCCAACCCATCCCCATGCCTTATCCCAAAGTTGGGCATACCCTTTCTGCGGTGAAAATAGGTGTGGTTTCCAGCGAAGGAGGAGAAACCAATTGGTTTGATATTCCTGGAGATCCGAGAAACAACTACTTGGCAAGAATGGATTTCATTCCAAATTCAAATGAAGTGATGATACAACAATTGAACAGGCGGCAAAATACCAATACGGTTTGGACTGGGGATATCCAAACCATGGAATTGTCAAAGATATTGGAAGAGAAAGACGAAGCATTTTTAGATGTATATGACAATATACGTTGGTTGGATAATGAAAAATACTTCACTTGGACCAGTGAAAGGGATGGCTGGTTACACCTGTACAAGGTTTCCAGGGACGGACAATCTACTGAGTTGATTACGAAGGGAGAATTTGATGTGGAACGCATCAGTCATATTGATCCGGCAGTCGGGTATGTATACTACATCGCATCACCGGATAATTTTACCCAACGCTACCTCTACCGCAGTTCACTCAATCAAACAGGAGAGGCGGAAAGGATCAGTCCCATGGAGCTTTCGGGACAAAATTCGTATCAAATTTCCACAGATTCAAAATTCGCTATCCATACTTTTCAAAATACCACAACTCCTCCTATATATTCCCTAGTCAGCTTGCCTGACCATCAGACTATTCGGGTTTTGGAAGAGAATCAAGAGTTGGCATCCAAGTATGCATCATTGGGATTGAATCCCAAGGAGTTTATCAAAGTGGATATAGGCGAGGTGGTTTTAGACGCTTGGATGATCAAGCCCCAAGACTTTGACCCCGGGAAAAAGTATCCATTGCTCTTCTTTGTTTATGGTGAACCGGCAGCATCCACCGTTCAGGATGCTTGGATGGATGGGGATTTATGGCACCATTACATGGCGAGAGAAGGATATGTGGTCATCAGTATTGACAATAGAGGAACTAAAACACCTAGAGGAAGAGATTGGCGTAAATCTATATATGGACAGATTGGCATATTAGCATCCTATGACCAGATGAATGCCGCAAAACAAATCCTAAAAACCTATGATTTCATTGATCCTGAAAGAGTGGGAAGCTGGGGCTGGAGTGGGGGAGGGCAGATGACCCTCAACCTGATGTTTAGGTTTCCTGAAATTTACAAAGCAGGCTTGGCACTGGCATTTGTCTCAGACCAAAGGCTTTATGATGCGACTTATCAAGAGCGGTATATGGGGCTTTTGGAGGAAAATGAAGAAGGTTATATAGAAGGGTCGCCCATCACGCACGCAGAAGGACTTCAAGGGGAATTGATGATTATTCATGGAACTGCCGATGACAATGTCCATTATCAAAGCTTTGAAATGCTTGTAGACAAATTGATCAAGCACAACAAACAATTCTCTATGATGTCTTATCCAATGCGGGCGCACGGGATCAATGAAAGGGAAAACACATCACTTCACCTAAGAGAAACTATGAAAAATTTCTGGCGGAGGAGTTTACCGGCAGGGGGAAGGTAAGTATTTAGGGTTGTAGCGATAAGTCCAATTTGATATTCATAGATATTGTTTCTAATGTGATTCTTAAATCTTGTAAATTATCTCTACTGTTGCTAAATCGGATAATCATGTTTACATATTACCAATTCGAAAACTAAGAAATGTATATGAATGAAATCTTTTCAACAGCAACTTATAAAAAACGTAGAAGCCGATTGAAGGAAATAATGGGTTCAGGTGTCTTGCTCTTTTTAGGCAATGAAGAAAGCAGCAGTAACTTTAAAGACAATTGGTACCCTTTTAGACAGGACAGTTGCTTCCTCTATTTTTTTGGCCTGAATATGCCTAGCCTAGTCGCCATAATCGATATAGACAATGACTTGGAAATTATCTTTGGAGATGACTTGACTACAGTAGAAAGCATTTGGCAAGGAACACATACCCCACTTTCTGATTTAGCAGAAGCTGTGGGAGTAGAGAAAGTAATGTCAAAAACAGATATCGCCCAATTTCTCACCTCACTTAAGGACAAGTCAATTCATTTTCTACCTCCATACCGGCCAGAGAATACACAAAAACTGGCTTCCTGGATCAAAAAGCCTTGGGATGAAATCCCTTCCTTGGTTTCTGTAGATTTCATCAAAGCCATTGTTTCGCTAAGGTCCATCAAGTCAAAGGAGGAAATTGAAGAGCTTACCAAGGCGGTGAATATCAGCGTAAGAATGCATCAAAAACTGATGTCGGAAGCAAAAGCAGGCATGAAAGAATATGAGCTTTTAGGCATGGTGACTGGCGAGGCATTGGCAGCTGGAGGCAGTTTATCATTTCCACCTATCATCACGATTGAGGGTCAGATTTTGCACTACCACAATTACTCCAACACCTTGACCGAAGGAAAAATGCTCTTGGGAGATTTCGGTGCCGAATCATCCATGCATTATGCCGGTGATATTACCAGGACCATTCCAGTTGGAGATAGGTTTTCTGATAGTCAAAGAGAAATCTACCAAATTGTACTCGATGCCTACCAGGGAGCGGTGGAAGCAGCCAAACCCGGGGTAAAGTTCATCGATGTCCACCTCCTGGCCTGCAGAAAACTTGCTGAAGGTTTAAAAGGACTTGGTGTCATGAGAGGAGATCTGGATGAGGCTGTAGAAAAAGGAGCACATGCCTTATTTTTCCAATGTGGATTGGGTCATATGATGGGCATGGATGTGCATGATATGGAAGATTTGGGAGAGGAATATGTGGGCTACACAGATGAACTCCAGAAGAGCGATCAATTTGGCTTAAAGTCTCTTCGATTGGGTAAAGCCCTTGAAAAAGGATTTGTGATCACTATAGAGCCTGGTATTTATTTTATTCCCCAATTGATAGACCAATGGCAGGCTGAGAACTTACATAGCGAATACATAGACTATGAAGTTGTGGCAAAATACTGGGACTTTGGAGGTATACGTATTGAGGATGGGTTTCTCATAACTGAAACAGGCGCTCAGCTTATCGGTGATCCATTGCCAATAACTCTGAAGGAAGTGGAGGAATGGAGAGGGAAAATATGACAAAACGGATTTTGATATTCACTTATCACTTCTATAATCACGATCTTCAAATGATCATTCCACCTCTATTTTCATCTCCAAAATAGGAAAGGGATTTCCCTGAGCATCTAAGGGATTTCTTCCAACGACCTTGAAGCCCATTTTTTTATAAAATCCAACTGCCTGGGCATTTTGTTCATTGACATCCACCTGCTTTATGTTTTTTTCATAGACAGCAAACTCGGTCAGTGCTTGTCCTACTCCTTTTCCTCTGAAGTCAGGATGGATGAATAACATTTCAATTTTCTCTTTTGAAAGCCCTAAAAAGCCCATTCTGACACCTTCCATGTCAAAAAATGAATAAAGGTCAACATGAGAAAAAACCTTCCCTTCAATTATTATCTGCTTGATTTCAAGAACCTTTTCTTCTGTCAAAAAATCATGGGTTGCCCTGACCGAGGCCTCCCAAATTTCCAATAGTTCTGGGTGTTCTTCAGGTTTGTTACTTGCTTTGATCATTTTCTGGGTTTATTTCTTCAAAGAAAACATAGCACCTGAATTAAAGCCAACCTTTCATAAAAAAAACCAGCTCAAGTTTGAGCTGGCTAATTCAATTATTTACCCTTGAGGTTTGGCATCATACTGCCCAAGGCTTTCTGTGCACCTCCCATTTTGTTCATTTGTTTCATTAGCTTTCGCATATCTGCAAATTGCTTCATCAGGTTATTGACTTCTTGTATACTTCTTCCACTTCCTGTAGCAATTCTTTTCCTTCTGCTCCCATCAATCACATCCGGGTTTTCCCTTTCCAAAGGTGTCATACTTCTGATGATCGCTTCTATAGGTCTGAAAGAATCATCGTCAATATCCAATCCTTTCATTGCTTTACCCATTCCGGGAATCATTCCCATCAAGTCTTTGATATTCCCCATTTTTTTGATTTGCTCAAGCTGGGAAAGGAAATCATCAAAGTTGAATTGGTTTTTTCTGATTTTCGAATTGATCCGCTTGGCCTCATCCTCATCAAAAGTCTGTTGGGCACGCTCTACCAAAGAAATCACATCTCCCATGCCCAGAATTCTCTGTGCCATACGGTCCGGATGGAAAACATCGATATTTTCCATTTTTTCACCCGTAGAGATGAATTTGATAGGCTTGTTGACTACGTGACGTATGGAAATGGCAGCACCACCTCTGGTATCACCATCCAATTTCGTCAATACCACTCCGTCAAAATTAAGACGTTCATCAAAGGTCTTGGCAGTATTAACCGCATCTTGACCCGTCATGGAATCTACGACAAACAAAGTTTCTGAAGGATTGAGTTCTCTTTTCAAAGTCTCTATTTCCTGCATCATTTGGTCATCTACCGCAAGACGGCCTGCAGTATCCACAATGACTATCTTTTTGCCAGTTTTTTTGGCATGTGCCAAAGCATTATTGGCAATCTCAAGTGCGTTTTTATTTTCTGGTTCGGCATACACTTCGACACCGATCTGCTCACCAAGTACTTTCAATTGGTCAATAGCAGCAGGTCTGTAGATATCACAAGCGGCTAAAAGTACCTGTTTGCCTTGCTTTTTGAGCATATTGGCAAACTTTCCTGTAAAAGTTGTTTTACCAGAACCCTGCAAACCTGAGATCAATACCACAGCAGGATCGCCCGACAAAGTAACATCTACTTTGGTACCTCCCATTAATTTGGTCAGTTCTTCCTGGGTAATCTTTACCAAGAGTTGACCTGGAGACACAGCAAGCAAGACATCCCTTCCCAAGGCTTCTTCTTTGATGGTGTCGGTTACGTCCTTAGCAACTTTATAGTTAACATCGGCATCTATCAGAGCCCTTCGGATCTCTTTGACAGTAGTGGCGACATTGATTTCAGTGATTTTACCAGTACCCTTGAGGGTCTTAAAAGCTCTATCTAACTTAAAACTCAGATTATCAAACATGCTTATTCTTTATTTGAGGCAAAAATAGGAATTTATTTTGTTTATGGAGAATTGAAGGAGGATGAATAAGCTAGAAGTTACGAATTATGAGGTGTGGAAAGGATGAAGGATGAGGGATGAAGGATCACATCCGTGATCGGTTGGCCCTTTCAAGTGGAGTTCAGTTAATCAATTGCACGATTTCACAGTTCATCAGTTAAAAAGTCTTGCCGGACTGAGACAACCGCCAGGTTGTGACTCAGTCACAAATCTTTGCGTCCTTAAAAACAATAGGCCTAGAAAAAACAGAAAGAACATTGTCTTGCTGCATAAATCTTATCTACAAACTTCTTTTTCTCTTTGCGTCATTGCGGGAAATAGAATTTTAGATTTTTGAATTTAGTCCATCGGGAAGATTTGGCATCGTGTCAGTGGTCGGGTTATTGTATCAAGTGGAGTTCAGTTAATCAGTTACACATTTTGTACAATTACACAATTACACAGTTCGTCGATTCACCATTTTTTCGCTTCTTCTTGTTTAATAGGGTCAACTTTCCGAATATTATTTAAAATAAAAACTTTGCCATTATTATGAAGACCCTTTCAACACAAGTAGCACTTTTTCTGAAAAACCGTCCTGAAAGAAGGAATTTTAAATTATTGTTGAAGTTCTTGATCGTATTGACGCTTCTCGTTATACTTTTTTCAATTCTTTTCCATGTACTGATGAAGTTTGAGGGCAAGGATTTCAGTTATATCACTGGAATGTATTGGACTTTAACTGTCATGTCAACCCTTGGCTTCGGGGATATTACTTTTGAAAGTGATGCAGGAAAGGTGTTTTCTATTATTGTTTTACTATCTGGAATGCTGTTCCTTTTGGTCTTATTTCCTTTCACTTTTATCAACTTTTTTTATTCACCTTGGATGAAAGCACAGGAACAGTCAAAAGTTCCCAGGGAACTTCCTGAAAATATCCGAGGGCATGTGCTGTTGACTCGTTTTGGGCCTGTCACAGAGGCATTGATCAAGAAACTCAAAAGATACAAATACTCCTATGCTGTTATCGTGTCTTCAATTCCTGAAGGATTAGAGTTGAGGGAAAAAGGGGTGAAAGTTCTCTTAGGGGATCTTGGTGATCCTGAAACTTACCTAAAGGGAAGGATTGAAAATGCAGCTTTGGTAGTTTCTACTGAATCTGATGTACTCAATACCAATGTAGCTTTCACGGTGAGGGGCATCAACAAAAACGTGCCAGTCATCTCTACTTGCAATGCGAGTGCTTCTTTGGATATCCTAAGTCTGGCAGGATGCAACCATGTGCTACAACTGGGAGAGGATATGGGAAAGGTGCTTTCAAGGAGAGCAAATGGCGGTGATGCCAATGCGCATGTTATTGGACGTTTTGGAGAACTGATTATTGCAGAGGCCAGTGTAACGGGCTGTTCATTGGTGGATAAGACTTTGAGAGAAACCCAATTGAGACAAAACATAGGAGTCAGTGTAGTGGGTATATGGGAAAGAGGTAAATTTATGCCTGCCGACCCTGACACCAAAATCAATGACAGTACGGTACTGGTTTTGGCAGGTTCTCCGAGACAGATAGATGCTTACAATAAAACCTACCACCTTAAATACAATCATTCAGCACCTATTATCATACTTGGTGGCGGACGTGTAGGCAGGTCAACTGGCAGGGCTCTGGCAGCTAGAAATTTAGATTATAGGATTGTAGAAAAAGATCCTGTTAGGGTGAAAAATATGGCCAAAACCATTGTAGGGGATGCGGCAGATTTTGAAATCCTTAAAGAGGCAGGTATTATGGATTCTCCCTGCGTCATTATCACCACACATGATGATGATGTGAATGTTTACCTGACCATTTACTGCCGCTCCTTACGACCAGATATTCAAATAATCACCCGTACAACTCTGGAAAGAAATCTCGCATCTATACATAGGGCAGGAGCAGATTTTGTTTTATCCTACGCCTCTATGGGTGCGAATGCCATATTGAACATACTCAGAAGAAATGATGTGTTGATGGTCGCTGAAGGGCTGGATTTGATTCGGGTAAAAGTTCCAGAGACTTTAGTAGGGAAAAGTATTGCTGAATCTGAAATCAGGAAAGAAACCGGGTGTACAGTTATTGCTGTAAAATTTGAGGGTGAAATGCTGATCAATCCAGAACCCAATTTAGTGTTAAAGGAGGATGCTGAGATTATCTTAATCGGCACTGTTGAGGCTGAAAATGAATTCTTTAAAACTTATTCAAGTAAGGGAGATTGATTTTATGAGAAATGCTTTGAAATACGATGGAAATACAATGGAAATAGGGTTGAAATACAATGGAAATAAGGTAGAAATACAGTTGAAATAGGGTTGATATACAATAGAAATACGGTCCAAATACAAAATCTAAACACTTGTTGGGATAGTGTACAGTGAAATATTTCTATCGTATTTCGCGAAGCATATATCTACAATATTTCAATTTACCCCTTCAATTACGTCTCAATATCCACCAATATCACAAAGTAAGTATCCAGTAGTATCTATTTCAACTTTTTAATGACCTTACATGGATTACCTGCAGCAAAAACATCATCAGGTATGTCTTTGGTTACTACAGCGCCCGCGCCTATGACAGATCGGGAACCAATGGTGACTCCGGGACAAATAACAGCACTTCCTCCAATCCAAACATCATCTCCTATGGTTATGGGTTTGGCAGATTCTATCATTGTACCTCTGGTCTGTGCATCCATAGGATGCGTTGCGGTATAAATTTGGACATTTGGTCCGCAAAGCACCCTGCTGCCTATTTTTACGGATGTAACATCTAATACCACACAGTTGAAGTTGAAAAAAACATCATCTCCTGCTTCAATATTATAGCCATAATCGCAGTAAAACGGAGGTTCAATATGAAAGTTTTTCCCTGATTTCCCTATGAGTTCCTGAAGCAAATCTGCCCTATGCTCTGGTTCGTCCGGGGCACTGTCATTGAATGATTTGAGCAGTATCCTGGCCATAAGTCTTTCATTTGAAAGCACTTCATCATTCGCCATATATGGCTCACCGGCCAACATCTTTTCTTTCTCTGTCTTCATTATTATCAATTTGACTTGAATATAGAGAAAATGTGTGAAATGATGGACTGGATAGGGCAAGAGTGAAAAGTGAGTAGCGGTGAATTAGAAATTTAAAATTGACGAAATGATGAACAGAGGATGGGTTTAATTCTGCAGTGGGCAAGTCGTGTGCTTTTCTGCCGCAGGTAGGACTGATTAACTGAATGCAGATGGTCAAGGGTGAATTTTACTTCACTTTGTCATTCTGTGATTTTAAAAATTGGCATTAACAGAATGGAAATGACAAAAGGGTTCACGCAGCGATCGCAGCGAAGCCGCAGCGATCGCCGCGAGAAATAGCTATTTGTCATTGGTACGCAGGAGGAATCTTTTGAGGTGTTATTTAATTGATTAACTGATCAGAAGATTGTTAAAGGTTAAAGGTTAAAACGTAGGGGCAAATGAACTTTTAACCATGAACATCTTGCTTTAAACGGTGGAGTAACTCATTTTCAAAAGTTGTCTCCTATTTTTCCTTAAAATCCAAGCTTACGGAATTGATGCAATAACGGATGCCACCACGGTCTTTGGGGCCATCGGGAAAACGGTGACCGAGATGACTGCCGCAATTGGCGCATAGGATTTCTTCTCTGACCATAAAATGGGAGTAATCCATATGAACTTCTATGGCATCCGGCCTGACAGGTTTCGTGAAGGATGGCCACCCACACCCACTGTCGTATTTTTCTGATGAATGAAAGATTTCATTGCCACATGCTTTGCATTCATAAATACCAGTATCATCATTCAAATAATATTGACCTGAAAATGGTCTTTCCGTTCCTTTTTCCCGCAAAACATGGTAACTGTCAGGATCCAACTCTTTTTTCCAGTCTTCTTCCTGCTTTTCTATAGGGTATTTTTTATTTGACATAATTTTATTTTTATAATGTATGGGCGCTAAATTAGACAGTGACCTTAATATTGGATTTTAAAGCTTACACTGAATAGTAATGGTTTGTATTTCAACAGCTCAGAGTTGTCTTCAGTAGATGCCAATCCTGTCTATACAGTAGCTACTCCTAATTTTTCTCAGCATCACGTATTTACGTGTATACTCATCATAATAAGCAACAAACCCTGTATAAGGTTTTTCCCACATGCTTATAATTTGTATTCAATGGTCAGCCCTATTGCCCAGATAAGTTTATGGAAATTCAATTCTGGCAGTTTTGGGATTTTCTCTATGTGTGGATTTTTTGTCGAGGGCATTTCAAGTTACCAAATCATTCAGGTTTAAACACCAGTTTTCTTTTAGATACCTGTTTTATCATTCCTTCATTCATCAATTGAGGCCTGTATTGACCGTTTGCAAACATTTCTGCCTGATCACTGTAATAAGGGGAAAATAGGTTGCCACTCTGCCCTGTAGGTAATATAGACTCTGAAGCTTCTACGTTTGCAAAGTCCAATATGATTCTCATTGCCGGACCCGATTTCACAGCATATATACCATCTGCATTAAGTTTGAATGCCAATTTATTGACTGATTCTTCATTGGCAGGAACAACAGGGGCTTTGACATTGAAGACTCTATCAAGGGGCTTTTTGGCACCAAGAGGGTGCGGGTGCTCCAAGACCACAGCATTTTCCCAAGTCCATTTCTTACTGTCATTTCCAAATTGATCATTAAGTTCCTGTAAAGTGGTTTTCAAGGCTTCCGATATGATCAAGGCTCGGATTTCCGTACTATTTGTATTGATGTTATTCCACCAAGCCGAGTCTTCAGTTTGTATCAAATTGCTCACACTTCGGATGTACAGGAAGGTTTCCAAGAAGTTGTCAAACCATTCCTCTCCCAGTTCATCTGCCATCATGCCATGCAGGGTGTGGTAAAGCCATTTGTAATAGATGGTGGGGGCGGCACTGTTCAGGTCATGGTTACCATCCCAATTTTCAAGCTCGGAGATGACTTCCTTATGGTTTTCGTAGATAGCTGTATTTACAGCTGCTATCATTGATCGGGCATTGACTGGATGGGTTTCATTGATGACTTCCAGCTGAAGTGCTTTGATATTGTTTTGGTCCCAGTCATTTCTCGCAGTGATGGTTTTGGCAATTCTATTCCACCTTTCTCCAGGATAATAATAGCCAGGGAAAAAAGTCCCATTGCTTAGTGTATCAGGCTGATTGTTGGCAGAAGCCACAAATCCTTCAGGAGGATTGATGCTCATGGGATTTTCTTCAAATGGCATCCAGCCCAGAGGTTCATCCTCAGGGTTACTTCCGTCCAAAAATATTTTTGAGTTGACATGTTCAGGCCTGATAGGTAGTTTGGCTGTAGCCCACCAAGCGATATTGCCAGCTTTATCACCATACATGACGTTCAAACCAGGTGCGTGTATTAACCTGGCACCTTCTTCAAACTCTTGGATATTTTTACTTCTCGCCATTTTCCAGGTTGCTTCAAGAGCTTTGGTTGGCTCAAGCACGTAAACCCACCAAGAGGCTACAGGGTTGGAAGTGACTTTAGCGATTTCCGGAATCACCTCATTCATGATAGGGCCATGTATAGATTCCCGGATTTCAAAGCTTATAGGGTCCTGTCCCTTGACTGGTATTTCTTCTGTTCTTACCTGAATTGCCCTGAATTCATCTCCATAGATGGTTTCCATCTGGTTATTAGGGTTTATTTTTTCCTCATAAAAATCCTGATCATCATTTTCAAACATGGTCAAGCCCATACTGTGCAGACGTGTATGTCCGACCAAACCGAAAGGTATTCCTGCCAGGTGGTTGCCATAATAACTGAATTCAGGATATTCCAAATGTGCTTCAAACCATACAGAGGGTTGTGAAAAACCAATATGGGTGTCATTCAAAAATAAAACTTCTCCTGAAGCAGTTCGGTCCGGGCCGATGACCCAGGCATTGCTGCCTTCTAAGAGTGGTACCGGTAATTTATCCAAGATTGAGATTAGGGAGGAATCTTTTAGGATACGGTTATCCTCCTCATTTCTTTTAGGGTAATGGTTGGGAATGACATGGTGTTCGGGAAGGGTATGCACTGATAGGGTTTTGAGGTAATCCGGCCCAAGTTCTCTAGCCATTTTGGTGATCAATGGATCTGTTTTCATAGCCATGGCAAAGGTAAAGGACATATATCCTATGATACCATGCATGTCTTCAAGGGTATAAGGTCTTGGGGAATGCCCCAGAAGAGTATATTCCAAGGGAAGTTTGCCCTTTTCCATAAAGGTATTCACTCCTTTGATATAGGCATTAACAGCTGACTTGATTTCAGAAGGCCCATTCTTTTCCCATTCTTCAGCACTCCATTTGGCATGCTTGGGGATTCCCAAGGTTCTGAAAAATTTATCTACTTCCAATAGGTCTTCACCCAAAAGTTCAGCTAATGTCCCTGTACCAACCCTGCGCATCATTTCCATTTGAAACAACCTGTCCTGTGCATGAACAAAGCCCATAGCCATATAGGCATCTTCGGCATTCTCTGCATAAATATGTGGTACACCGAACTCATCGAAGTATACTTCGGTTTCGGAAGACATTCCTGCGATTACCTGTTCACCGCTATA
Source organism: Mongoliibacter sp. (assembly GCF_007692705.1). Classification (GTDB taxonomy): domain Bacteria; phylum Bacteroidota; class Bacteroidia; order Cytophagales; family Cyclobacteriaceae; genus Mongoliibacter. The sequence goes on along the minus strand of NZ_REBN01000098.1, from coordinate 331 downwards.
TTTTGGTGCAAAAAGGTATTTGAGAACCTGGTAACCTGTGATGATCGCGAAGAAAAGGAAGATCAGGATAAAAATAAGTTTTTTCATATAGGAGAATATCTTGGGTTAATCGCTCCAATTTATAAGTTTTCGTTGATTGCTTTACGCTCACAAGTGTATTTTTATGCTTTATGAAGCATGCAACTTCTTTTTTGAGGAAAATCATGAACAGTTAGGTCCCTTATAATGCTGCATTTTCAGTAACTATTTTTACCACAAATCTTTTGATTTTTTTTAAAATAAAAGTACCTTGAATCACTTTTAATTATTTAAAAATCAATTTGTTATGGTT
>NZ_REBN01000146.1 GCF_007692705.1 Mongoliibacter sp. | reverse complement strand
AAGTGGCCAGTCCATTCAACCTTCAGGCAGAATTGATGCTTGGGTTTAAGGGCAACTATTTCAAAAAACTGGAAATTCTGAATGCCTCAACTTTTGGCCTAACTTATCAATTTAACTCTCCTCTCCAAGCAGGTAATGTTGAGAACATCAGCCCCATCAATCTCACATGGAGATTTTTGTTTTAAAAAATTCAGCCTTCCAAATCAATAATCCGGAAGGCTGATTGGTTTTATTCTTCAATTTCAATAGAGGTAATATGTATAATTGCTGGCATTGAAATACCCCACTACAGGAATTTCTGTCTTCAGAAATGAATTTTTCGAGACGCTTCATCAATTCTTGTGAAAACACCGGTAAACTGAAAAACAATAAATTTTTGAACCATTTTAGAATTGCCGAGCTATTATATATGATCATCAAACCATCTTTGAATGACATCCCTAGTTTTTGCAGAAAACTTAAGTTCACCCCAGGGGCCTATATAACACAATGGTGATGTTTTAAAACTGTGATTTTCCCCAGCTGCAATGTAATGGGAAATAAAACCGGGAGCCCCTTCTGGATAAAGCATCTCAAGGTGTTCCATACTCCACGATGGGTTGACCAACCGGTCATTTTCTGCAAAAAGCAGTAACAAAGGTTTTTCAATGTTTAATAAGTACTTCTTGGGATCAAATTTCCTGATTACTTTCAATTGCTTCCAATCTTCCTGCAATGGCAAAATCGAAACAATGGTCAGGTCTCTGTACACCCTTCTTCTGGCCTTTTTCAATGCCTTTTCCGGAGTCATTTCTTTATTACAAATAAAAGCGCTCTGATAGTCATTGATGAGTTGTTTTTTGACATTGAAAGTGGGGCCTGCCATACTGATGCCTCCGGCAAAATACTCCGGATATTTGGCCAGACAAATCTGAACTATCCATCCTCCCTGACTGTGGCCAACCACATAGATTTTCTCTGCATCGATTTGTGGTAATGACTGTAAATAGGCTGCCGCATTTTTCGCGTCTTCGGCACGTTGTTCAAAATCCGTATTCTGCCATTTACCTTCAGATTCTCCAACTCCCCGTTTGTCAAAATATAGGAAAGCAATATCCTCCTTTTCCATGGGGCTCTCCAAGAAGAAATCAATGAATTTTTTGTAATCTTTTGCATAGGAACTATTCCCTCCGGATCCGATCAAAAATATAATTGCCGGAACTTTGGTTTCCGTATTTTGGGGAACAACCAATTTTCCTTTTAAAGTATATCCTTCACTTTGGAATGATATATTCATACTGTCTTTTGAAACTGCTAAGGCCGAGTGAAAGCTCAATAAGGCCAATCCTAATACTATCATATATCTGTACATATTTTTGCTGTTTAGGTGTGGATTATTATTTCTTTAAATGTTATTATATTATTGATTTTCAATTTCTTATAAAATTATGAAGCCCACTTGAATACATTCAATTTAAGTATTGGTAAAAAGAGTAAAAAAAAGAAACCTGATGGATAGAGTTCATTCCCGCTTCTTTGAAAAGGAAATCTACATGGGTCATTGTTAAAGGTATTCCTAGCCAGCAGGACAATGGGATTTGATAATTCCAATAAATCCGGAAATAAATCCACCATTGCCATTTTCAAAAATGCTAAAGAAATCAAGGTTAAATATCTCTTCTTGGTTTTCATGATTGGAGCGTTTGTTCCTCAAGTGGATTCAAAATTACCGAGATCCTGGAATTGAAAGCCCCATTTTGGAAACCTGAACATGTTTCCTCGGAAATTAAAACTTATGTAAAGGAAAAAATCCCCCATAAAAAAGTGTGTCATCCGTGTTTCAAAAATATGATTGACTGAAGAAAATGTTGATTTAGCTGATTAAGAAAGAAAAGAAACCTTTTCATTTCCTGAATACGCTATCATATTTAAGCATTGGTGCAATGAATGCTTTTTAATTTTCCCTTTAAGTTACCTCTTTAGGTACATTTAAAAAATGATCAATAGAGTCCAGATCATCACAATCACAGGGACAAATACAATCAGGTCCTTTTTGATTTTTGCTGCAATAAAGAGTCCGCAGGCAGTAATCAATTCTTCCTCTTTAGTATCAATGAGATGGACAAAAAGATCATTATCTTTCACGTCAAGGGATTTTTTACCCTGCCTGATGGACCAATTATTTTTCAACAGTCCATGAATCGAAAACTGATATGGCCCCTCCTCCACAAGGTTGACCTGGGCAAGATTTCTAAAAGCATGAAGGTGGATGTACCCAATTGATTTACCTTCTTTATATATTCTATAGGTATTGCCGAAAAGGTCAAGGGATAAAAATGTGTAGAGTTCTTTACCTTTAAAGTATCCCGAATTTTGAAGTATTGGCAGTTTTAAGCTGCCTAAAATCCCTGTATCGCCGGTTAAATAGGTGGTTTCAGACAATGGGCTTTTCTTTTGGATAAGTAGGTTTTTACTTCGCATCATCTTTGAATTATTTAATTGAAAATATAACCCTCCCAAGCTCCAATAAAGCAATGATTTGCTTATTCGGAAAACTTGGAAGGTTTAGTTGATGGTTATAAAATATTAGTTGGATTTCTCAAATGGAATATTTCTCAATCTTCCCACATCCTTGATGATAAATCCATTGATTTCACCCCGGGCACTCCTTGTAAACAGAACTTCGCCAAGTCTTTCAACTTTGAATCTGTCCCCCTCAATATGCTCAAGAGGAAGGTTTTC
>NZ_REBN01000209.1 GCF_007692705.1 Mongoliibacter sp. | reverse complement strand
AGGGTAACCGCAATTCAAGAAACTTTAGAAAAAACCAATCTCAAAAATTGGAAGATAGGTGATAAAATTAACCTTGAACGTTGTATGCCCGCCAACGGAAGATTTGACGGACATATCGTACAGGGTCATGTAGATCAGGTAGCAAAAGTTGATTCCATTTCCTCTCAAGACGGTTCCTGGTTGTTTGATTTTTCCTTTGATCCGTCAAAAGGAAATGTAACCGTTGAGAAGGGTTCCATTACAATCAATGGTACAAGTCTTACCTGTTTCAACTCAAAAAACGGAAAATTTTCCGTGGCAATTATTCCCTACACATATGAATTCACCAATTTCCATCAGCTCAAAGTAGGAGATGAGGTGAATTTAGAATTCGATATTGTAGGTAAATATATCCAGAGAATTATCAGGGGTTATGAGTCATAATCCCCTGCCTATTTGATAATTTTCTTATTTCTATTTCAATTTTGATTTTTTTCCCGCAAATTTGAGCCATTATGAAGGTATAATTTTTACATAGGAGCCAAAAAAGGGTGTTACCAATGACTGGTAGCCTTTTTACTGTTTATTTAATCCTTCATACATGACTATCAGAACATTTATATATCACTTCAGAAAAGCTGTACGGGGTTTGGAAGAGGACTTTACCCAAATCAGCATTAAAAAAGCTATTTTCTATTTATCTATTCCCATGATATTAGAAATGGTCATGGAATCCTTATTTGCCGTGGTTGATATCTTTTTTGTCGGGAAGTTGGGTGTAGATGCTGTAGCAACAGTGGGTCTGACAGAGTCGGTTTTGACTATTATATACTCCATAGCCATTGGTTTGAGTATGGCAGCTACCGCAATTGTAGCAAGAAGAATTGGTGAGAAAAAGCCCATTGAAGCATCAAAGGCTGCTTTTCAGGCTATTATGGTCTGCTCTATATTTGCTGTAGCAATGGCTATATTAGGTGTATGGCAAGCGGAAAATATGCTGTCCATCATGGGTGGAAATCCCGAGTTGATCGCCTCTGGTTATAAGTATACACAGGTGATCTTCGGTGGAAATGTCTGTGTGATGTTGCTTTTCCTGATTAATGGTATTTTTAGAGGTGCCGGCAATGCAGCCATCGCCATGCGTGCCCTGTGGATAGCCAATGGTTTCAATATTATTCTGGATCCTATCCTCATATTTGGACTTGGACCCATTCCTGCCATGGGTCTGGAAGGAGCAGCATGGGCTACTACCACAGGAAGAGGGATTGGAGTTTTGTTCCAGTTGTTTGTTCTTTTTAATGGGAAGTCCATTATCAAATTCTATTGGGAGAGTCTTCAGCTCAACTGGAAAATTGTTTGGACAATCATCAAAGTAGCGTCAGGAGGAATGGGACAATTCCTGATTGAATCTGCCTCATGGATATTTTTGATGCGGATTATCTCAGAGTCAGGCTCTTCAGCCTTAGCAGGCTACACCATTGCGATAAGGTTGATTATTTTTGCTTTACTTCCTGCATTTGGGCTTTCCAATGCCTCAGCCACACTCGTAGGACAGAACCTAGGAGCATTGCAACCTGCTAGAGCAGAAAAATCAGCCTGGTTTTCAGCACATCTTACAGCAATTTTCCTTGGTTTATGTTCCATTGTATTCATTGCTGGGGCTGGCTATTTTATTGAAATTTTTAATCAGGAGGCAGCTGTTATTGAAGTGGGTCGCAACGGCCTGATTATTATCTGTTTGGGTTATGTGTTTTTCGGTTATGGGATGGTCATGAGCCAATCGCTTAATGGGGCGGGAGATACACGCACACCTACCATTATCAACCTTGCCGTGCTTTGGGGCTTCCAGATTCCTTTTGCTTACTTCATGGCAAAAGTCCTAGGTTTAGGTGCTACAGGTGTATTTGTAGCCATAGCTATTAGTCATTCAGTACATGCTTTGGTAAGTGCATGGGCCTTCAATAGAGGTAAATGGAAATTAATGGAAATTTGATAATAGAATTCAGTAAAGTATTCTTAAACATGTGTAATAGGAACCAAAGGAAAAGTTAGGTTGAAACAGCAATTTTTGTGTCAAAAAAATAAAAAGAGCCTGGCTTCTTGTCAGGCTCTTTAGTAAAAATTATGCAGACCAATCGGCCCATCCTCCGGAATAGTTGAGTACATTATCAAAACCATTTGCTACCAAAAGAGAGTAAGCAATGGCTGATCTCGCACCACTTTGACAATGGATGATGACTTGTTTATCCTTTGAGACCTTATCAAGGTTTTGATCCAACTTGCCTACAAATAGATTTTCCGCATGATCAATATGCCCATTTTTAAACTCTGATTTACCTCTCACATCTATGAGCTGAATATCTTCACTTCCTAATTTGGACTCTAAAGTGTCCTTACTTATTGGTGAATACTTCTGAAGGTTATCGCCTTCAAAATTGATCAATTGAGCTGGTGTGATATATCCTTTTAAATTATCCAAACCGATTCTCATTAGCTTTCTGGTAAGGTCTTCTACCTGACCCTCTTCCGCTATTAAAATAAAATCTGAGGCATAGTCCATATACCATCCCATCCAAGTAGAGAATGAATTGTTGTTGCTTATGTTTAGAGTTCCTTTAAGAAACCCATCAGCATATTGTTTCCAAGGACGGGTGTCTATGATGGAGAGTCCGTCAGCCTTTACTTTTTGAAAATCAGCCTCTGATAAATTGGGAATGACAGGAACTTCGGTAAGGAGCTTTCTGTCTACCTTATTGAGCTTTTTCATCATTGCAAAATACCTAGGAGGCTCTGGTTGATCAGCAAGGAGTTCCTTGCTGAATGCTGCTTTGTCATTGAGCATTTGCAAAGCCCAGTTTCTGATTTTTTCATAGCCAACTGTGGTCATCGGAACTGCACCCAGTGCTTTGCCACAAGCAGAACCAGCTCCGTGACCCGGCCAAACTTGGATGAATTCATGCAGCTTATTGAATTCCTGTAAGGAGTCAAACATTTGGCTTGCGCCGATTTCCTGTGTTCCTTTAAGGCCAGCAGCCTGTTCCAGCAAATCAGGCCTTCCCACATCGCCCACAAAGACAAAGTCTCCTGTAAACAACATCACCGGTTCCATACTTGCGGGTTTGTCTGTCAGAAGGAAGCTCAAGTGTTCGGGAGTATGTCCTGGAGTATGCAGGGCTTCGAAAGTGATATTTCCTAATTTGATGATATCACCGTGCTTTACTTTATTGTGCGGAAATTCATATTTCCAGTTCTCATCACCTTCGTCGGAAAGATACAAATCAGCTCCTGTCAGGGCAGCGAGTTCTCTTGATCCGCTTAGAAAATCAGCATGGATGTGGGTTTCAAGAATATGGGTGATTTTCAGGTTGTTTGCTTCTGCAATTTTAAGATATGTATCAACATCTCTTTTGGGATCAATTACCGCAGCTATTCCACCTGCCTGACAACCGATCACATAGCTGGCTTGTGCCAGACTTTTGTCATATACTAATTCGAAAAACATAGTAATTTCTTTTTTGTTGCTTTAATTCAATTGATTTGTAAAGCTTAAACATATACTTTACGGAAACAAAATTAGGCTTTGATCCTTTGGCTTTCTGTGATAATCATTACTTAGGTCCAAAATTCAGCAGGAATAAAAAAGCTGTCGGGTAAACCGACTTTGATATTCCTTCTTTGTTATATTGTCTTTGGCTTTAAAATATACAAAATTCAAGCTCAAGAATACAGAAGATCTTTAACCCTGTCAATTTGTCTCAATATTTCTGGATTAATAATCAGTTTTTCAATTCAAATAAACCAGTCCTATGAATAAAATCACCCTAGCCTGCGTACAGGCCACTCCAATAATTATGGATAAAGATAAGACACTGGAAAAAGTATTGGCTTGGATGGAGATGGCTTCAGATAAGGGTGTAGACCTCATACTGTTCCCCGAAAGCTTCATCCCTGCCTATCCTGCTGGAATGGATTTCGGTACCGTAGTAGGCAGCAGGACAGCGGAGGGGAGGAGGCAATTCCAACAGTATTGGGAAAATAGTGTGGAAGTCCCCGGGAAGGAAACTGCCTTGCTTGCCGAGACAGCCAATAAGTATGGAATGTTTTTGGCCATAGGGGTGACAGAAAGAGACTTGATTACGAAGACGTTGTATTGTACCCTTTTATATTTTAGTCCGGAAGGCAAACTTTTGGGAAAACATAGAAAATTAAAACCCACTGCTGCCGAACGTATCATTTGGGGTGAAGGGGATGGAAGTACCTTGGTTAGTTTTGATACTGAATTTGGAAGGGTAGGAGGACTGATTTGCTGGGAAAATTATATGCCCTTGGCCAGAATGGCAATGTATGGCCAGGGGGTGGAAATCTATTTAGCCCCAACTGCAGATTCCAGAGATACCTGGCAAGCATCAATGGTTCACATCGCTTTAGAAGGGAGGTGTTTTGTGATTGCCTGCAATCAATATTTTACAAAATCTGATTACCCGGAGGACCTTAGGGATAAATTAGCTAAGGACAGACCTGAAATCCTCAGCCAAGGAGGATCTGTGATTGTATCCCCTTTAGGGAAAATATTGGCAGGCCCATTATTTGATGAAGAGGGATTGCTTGTTGCAGAAGTAGATCTTGGAGATTTAATACAGGCAAGAATGGACTTTGATCCTGCAGGACATTACAATAGGCCTGATGTCTTTAACTTTAAAGTAAATAAAGGGGCTGATGACCAATAGATCCAGCCTTCATAACTATTTCAGTTCTCTTTAAAATCTCAAACTCAGATTCACAATGGGTTGGCTCGGATTTATATTCAAGCCTTGGGTGGCAGATATCAAGGGCATGCGCTGATTGACAAAATAATTTTCAGGATTGATGTCGACGGAGAAATCCAGTCCGGTTTTTGATTTAAGTTCTTGAGCAAATGTTTGGCTTTGGTTTTCTTTTTTGAAATTTTGGAAAAGTATCTGTTGGGTGATCAATGCCAGGGCAGAAGGTACACCAATAATTGCAGCGCCTGATTCCGCTTCCACTATAGCCATCAATCCCAGACCAAGCAAAGCAGCGCCAGCGGTGGAATAACCTATGGTGCTGCCCTGTTTTTTGGTGAGAAATACTCCTCTGGCAGATTTATGACCAAATACAGTTCCCAAAACAGAACCTACAGCAGGAACCAGAATAATTGCTGAGCTTTCACTGTTGCTTAGGGATTCTGCGGCAATGGCAAAGCCTAAACCTGTACCGATCAGCCCTAGGACGGTCGTATTTTCGGCATCTCCTATGGTATAAGGATATTTCTTGGATTGTTGATTGCCTATGGCCAGTCCCAAAACTCCCCCGGCCAGAATCCCTGCACCGTAAGCATTGGTATTGACAACTTGAAAAGCACCAAGTCCGGAAGCACCCACCCAGGAACCAAGAATACCATAATGCCTGAGTGTTTCTATATGTCCTTCTGAATAATTTTCTCTTTTCTGCTTTTGGAAGGCCCACTCTCCCAAAGCAATACTTCCCCCAGCGCCAAGACCGGCAAAGACCTGACTGCCAGAGTTTGAATTTCCAGCGATTAATAGGCCCAGAGAGCCGCCGTAGATCCAGCCCAGTAGCCTGCCAGAGTTGTTGGCTCTGAGTACCGGTCTGGTGATGTCCTCAAATTTCTTTGGATTGAAGACAGGACCTAAAGCCCAGAGGCCTCCCATCACCAAGGGGACGCCGACCGCTCCCACATTGTCTATTTCAAAAATCGATACAGCTGCCAGTCCATAAGAGAAGCCATAGGCTATACTGACAAACCTGTCCCTGCCTCTCCATTCGAATTCACCCTGGTTGCTTTCCCTTGATTTGATATTACTGAGTTCCCGATCCCATTCATCCTTCATTTGATAATACCTGTCTTTTTCAGAATCGGACATGCGTTCAAAATACCGGTTTAAGTAAACTTCATGATCATTCAAATATTCCAGTTCTTCCGCTGTAAGCAGATCTCCAGTATTTTGTTTGATTCTAATTTCTCTGTAAGTAGGCTTATTGCTTTCTTCCCAATACCCTCTTGCATTGTATAATCCCTGAGCATTGGTCTGGAATTGATGGGCGAAAAATAAACCGCAAATTAAAAGCAGTGTGTAGAATGATTGTTTCATTATCAAACAAATTAATTATATGTATGAACCCAAGGATATTTAGTTCAAATGTAATCAACGATTTGTTTAAGTAAAAGTTAATCAAAATTATAATTCATGAGAAAAAACCATGAATTTGATTCGAGATCAAATAAGTTTTTAAATATATTTCATCCTCTAATACAAGCTAAAAGCCCAATCTTTTTATGCTTTTGAATATGATTTTTTAAACTGCAAGTTTTTCATTGTCTTCATTATCAAGCTTTTTGTATTTCCAGATAGCCAAAATTGAAATAATGATTAAAATAAAAATCAGCCAATAAACCCAAATAGGTACCGGTACAGGATCTCCCTTGGCGTATGAATGTAAACCTGATAAATAGTAATTTACTCCGAAAGAAGTCATGATAATCGCACCGAATGCCCACAAACTTGCCAAATTATACATGAGTCCGTTTTTGAAAGCAGGGATCAAACGTAAGTGAAGAACCATGGCATAAACGATTACTGATATCAGTGCCCAAGTCTCCTTTGGATCCCATGCCCAATACCTGCCCCAGCTTTCATTGGCCCAAACACCGCCTAAAAAGGTACCAATAGTTAATAAAAACAATCCGATGGTAATGGACATTTCATTGACCATCTGCAATTCCCGGAGGCTGTTCCACCAGGAATTTTTCGGGCGTTTAGGTTTGAATATGACCAAAAGCAAGCTTAAGAGTGCAATGACTGCAGCCAAGGCCAAAGGAGCATAGCCACTGACTATAACAGCCACATGGATTTTAAGCCAATAGGAATGTAAGACTGGCATCAGGTTGGTAATCTCCGGGTTCAGCCAGTCCAAAAAGCCCACAAATAAGAGTGTCCCGGAGAAAATCAGACCCAGTGGCACAGTGAACTTGGACTTGTTCCCGAAGGCCAAGCCAATAAGCAAAACACCCCAAGCTACAAATACCAGCATTTCAAAGCCATCACTCCATGGCGGATGTTTGGCTATATACCAGCGCAGAGCCAAGTGGAAAGTAAAGGTGGCAAAACCTACCCAAGCCAATATAATCCCTGCCTTCCATGCGGAATCCAGCAGTTTTGGCCTTCTGAAAAGCATGAAAATCGCGATAATGAGCATGAGAAAGCCTAATAGCCAAAAAGGTCCGAATAATTTTGTGCCTAGGTTAAGTCTGTTGTACAGCAGTTCTGCTTTGATCTCAGTGTCAGAGGGGTAAACTTCTGCCCCCGCTTTTTCTTGGTATAAAGCAATATAGTTTAATGTTTCCTCTGCTCCTGACCAATCTCCGCTTTCCATGGATTCCTGAATTGATTGAAGATACAGGGGAGTGATATTTTTCACAAAGATTCCATCCTCCTCTTCAAAGCCTTGCATATACTGTTGACCAGTATACCAGGTATTGTTCATATCAAGTCTGTTGGGAAAGAGTCTTAGGAAATCTCCCGTAAGAAGTCCATAAAAAATATTAAAGCGCTCATCGGTTTTGAGAAGCTCGTTATGGCCTTCATTCCTTTCAGACGGCTTCAGTTTGTTAGCATGTTCAACCAGGTCTTGGATGAGGTATTTGCCATCTGTATCTAAAAAGTCTCTGAAGGCCAGCCTGTCTGCAGGTTCGGTTTCCAGGGTCTGGAATACTTCTAAAGATTTTGCCCTATCCACTTTAATCAGAGGCAACTCACTAAATCCTGAAGGATTCATTTGAACAGCCAGAAGAAACTGCTCTGGACTTAAGCGGATTTCTCCTTGATCTGCTGGGAGGCTAACATAACTTTTCCCTGTTAGTTTTCTGACGATTTCATTTGCAAGGGTGTTGAGCGGTTTCATCCGGCCATCGAGATCCTGAACTATTAGATTACCGTAAGCTTGGGAGTGTTCAACCGGTACAACGGTATCCTTTCCATATTCGATTTGGTTTTGGGGCCTGTTCATGCCCCAAATCACCAATAATAGTAAGATTAAGGCTGAAGCATAACTGACTTTTTCCCGCCCTGGATTCAGGGTGTTTTTGATGGCTTTTTCTCTTTGAATTTTATTCAGTTTGAAATTCAATATTCTGAACCTGCTCCCTTTGGCAAAGAGGGTAAGCAGCATGCCCAATGTCAAAAGGGTATAGCCCAGGTAGGTAATATAAGTACCGGGGCGATCCTGATTGACAGCGAGCACTGTACCTCTTTCGTCATTGTCATAGGAAGACTGGTAAAACCTAAAGCCCTTATGATCCAATACATTATTCATATAGATCCTGTAGGGAAACTCACTGCCAGCATCCATTACCATGACTTCGCTGGCATAGGATGCAGGGCTTTGGCTGCCAGGATACCTTTCCAATTCAAAGGCATTGAGATAAAGCTTAAATGGGAGGCCAATGGGTTTGGGCCCAAATGTCATGGAATATTGCTTGCCTTCATGTTGAAAAGATGTCCAAGCTGGTCGGAAACTTACCATTTTGACAAAAGCTTCTGAGATTTCCTGCCTGTCCTCATCCATGATACGGTACTTGATCACATCAGGAAGATTTTTGGCTTGGCTTTCGTCTGTTTCCGCTACATAATTTACGCTAACATTTTCCTGGATTTCCCTGATTAAAAAGGCTCCACCGTCCCATTGGTATAACGTCATCAACTGAAGGGCATTGGTTTCTCCGGCAGACAGACTACTCATTTGCTGTGTTTGCATAGACATGACCTGTAACTGTTCGTCCGAACTGATCAGCCAAGCATCTCCTTCTTTGTAAACTCTTATGGGGTGTTCGGGATCATTGAGTGTGCTGAGGCTAAGATTTCCCAGGCGGATATATTTACCCTGATCAACAAGGAAGTCTTCCCTTCCGCCTCCCATGGCCACGGCAATGCTGAGAAAGGTTTCTTGCCCGGGGATGAAATCTTCCTTGGCACCTTTGATATAGTCTTCAAACTCCACAAAAAACGTCTTCCCGTCAATCTTGGCCTGAATTGTTTTAGGGCTGAAGTTTTTAGGTAAAAGCTGAAGTGCCTTTTCATATTGGGATGCATCCTGCGTTCCTGTCTGTTTGAGCTGGAAATAATGTGCTGTTGTGAAGAATGTACTTTCTTCCTGGCCCTGTCGTATGTGCATGATGCCTTCTTCGCTAAGGTAGCGTGTCACTCCTGCACCGAATATGATGATTACAAAAGCAATGTGGAAAAGACCAACAGGCCATCTGTTTTTATGGAATAATTTGTACGTGCCGATGTGACTGATAAAATTGACAGCCAACCAGATCATGATTACTTCAAACCACCAGGCTTCATATACGAGACCTCTGGCCACAGCCGTGCCGTGATCGTTCTCCAAAAAGGTCGCTATGCCCATAGAAGTAGCGAAGGCCAATAAGAGGACAAGTGTTATTTTAGTTGAAAACAGGTGTTTTAAGTATTTCATAATCATAGAAGTATTCCTATAAATTTATTTTTCATCGTAGGCCTGAAAATCAACATCATGTAAGCCCAGTTCTGTGTGTTTTTTGGATTGGCAACTCCCTTGACGGCGTGAAAAACATCTGTTGCAAAAAACTGACTGTAGCCTCCCTGTACCGAAAAAGCATCATTGACTATCCAGCCAAGCGAGAGATCCAATTCAGAACCGAAATATTTACCATCTGGTAGGGAAGAAGAGAATTCAGTGCCTAAATAATTTATATCAGCATCTGAATAAAACAAATGGTAATCAGCCTGTAGGAAGAAATTCTTGTTGAAAGCATAGCGTGACTTGACAAAATAATCCTGCAACCCGACGGTGTTTTCATGAGTTCCTCCCACATAAAATAGATCCATGTACCCATTGAATAGATGATTCGTGCCATATAGAGGACTATAAGCCTCATTTCCCAAAGTCCCTGAATTATTTCCACTGATATGCTCTAAACCGGCAGAGAGCGTCCAAATTCGACCTTCTTCTTTGTTGATAGGGATTGTATGATTGTATGCTACACTGAAATTGTAAGCATTGATACTTCTTCCGTTGAGATCTTCTCCAAATTGATGATAATAAAATGTGGAGATTTGGGAATTGCCGGAATTGTAACGCAAAGTGGGAACGCCTAGGGTACTTCTATACCTAACTCCCTTGTCAATGACAGCCCCCGTCTGCTGGTCTGTAGTCTGCCATTCTCTGCCATCATTCCAGAAAAGTGCAGAAAAAGATACTTTCCCCCATTTGTTTTCATAGCGGGCCATCTGGGCAATCTTATACTGGTTCGGAGTAAAAAAAGGCTGATCCGTCAATGCTAAGGTGGTCTGGTTGAACCCTCCCCCGAAATGAAATTTCATATCCTCTTTTTCATGCTGGAAAAGCAAAAAGTCATGTGCTCTTGCCTGTAGTGCCCAATCCAGATTTCCCAGAAATCTAAAATTGTCGTAATTGAGTTCCTGCCTTCCTATTTTCACTTTCCAGGTATCTGAAAAGTTGGCAGACGCCCAGGCTTCATGCACAGAGAGGAAATTGTCAGTGGCTTTGACTTGGGGAGTGCTTCCCCATACCCGGATATCTTGAACAGACATGTAAAAACTGATATGTTCTGTATCGTATCTGGCTTGTATTCTTGCCCGATGAGCTATAAAAGCAAAGGGATCTTGTGATCGATCTATCATTTGACCGAAGCCATTTCTATATTCCGTGCGCATGATGTACTGCCCATCTATGCTGAATTGGGCGTGAACATCCATCTGGGATATTCCTAAAAGAAATATCCCGATTAAAACCATTAGCTTTTTCATGGTGATTCAGGTTTTACCTGCTGCTTACGGTTTTAACTTCTTTTTTTGCTTCTCTGGCTTTACCTTCTTTAAGCCATTGGGGTACCACCTGCTCCAAAAAGGTTTCTTTGGCAGCTTTTTCTTTAGGGATATCCAAGCCTATATAAAGTTGAAGTTTGTCTTTGTCATTGAAATCAGGCATCTCTACAGGCTTGTTATGCCCCAAGTCTGCTAATATTCGTGTCAGGTTGATTCTGGCCTCCTGTATGATACCTGTTGCCGAGGTAATAATTCTGCTGGATTCCAAAGGCGCGTGAAAAGCTCCACCATGCGAAGCGACCACAAAGTCCCATCTCCATTGTGCATGTCTTATACCTTCCAAAACACTCTTCATTTGTTCCTCACTTGCTCCAAGCTCCCAAGCTTTTCCGGCTTCTATATGTGCCATAGCAATAAGTTTTTGCAATTTGGAGGATCCCTCCTTTACTTTCCTTTGTCTTTCATAAACATCGGTCAGGAGGTCTTCCTGTTTTTCCCTATGGCAGACGAAGCATGAATTTTCAACATTGCTTAAGGGAGAACCTATGTGGTGGTCGGTAAACTTTTGTCCCCCCTCGTTTTTATAGGGCATGTGGCAATCCGCGCAGGATACTCCTCTTTTGGCGTGAACACTCATTTCGTAAAGCTCATAATCAGGATGCTGGGCTTTTATCATTTTTGTTTTACTGATCGGGTGTGTCCAGTCTGCAAAATCAATATTGTCGAAATATTTTTCCATTGATTCTACGCTTAAGCCCTCTTTCCAGGGAAAAGTGAGATAGGCCGCATCTTCTTCACCAGGTCTTGTTTTGTCAAAATAATATTCGACATGACACTGAGCGCAGACAAGAGATCTCATTTGTTGGTGGGATGCCTGATTGATGTCCTTGCCCATAGCCTCAAATGCTTCAACTAGTGCAGGCCTAGTGATGGTAAGGTTCATGGTTTTGGGATTGTGACAGTCTGCACAACCGATTGGATTGATGACCTCAGTAGCCAGATGAGAAAGTTTGTGGCTATAATATTCTGTTAAACCCATTTCACTCATAAGCCTGGGGACATCAGTGCTTTTACATGTCCAACAGGTAGATGGCTGTGGTCCATCACCGGGCTCCATAGGTGATCCTATTCTCAAAGTATTATGGACATCTGTTATGGCCCAGGCATGACCTCTTGGATGATTATAATCTTTGCTGAAGGCGTAACCTGCCCAGAGGATGACAAGCTCTGGCTGGTCGTCAAGTACATCTTTGAATCCACTTGTATTGTACATACTTTGAAAAGTAGTATCCTTGGTTTTCATGTAAGATTGGTATTGACGTGGATAATTGAGCCCCCATACAGAGTCACGGGGCTCAATCCCTTCCAGAATAACTTTGGGCTGATAAGCAAACCTTGCTTCAGTCTTTCTATCCATGATGGTGTAGGCTAACATGGCTAGGAGAAAGACAATTACGGCTGTCAATCCGAAAAGAATCCAATTTTTCATAGTGCTGTGGTTTTAAATGGGTATTTATTTTTTTGATTTCATTGACTCCTTAAGCCATTTGGGAATGATTTCAAGATCTGGTGGAGCATGTGCTCTGATAGGTTCTATCTGATGCCCAACAGAAGCCAAAGACCTGACTTTTCCGTGGGGCACCTCCCTGTGGCACTCCCAACAAATTCTATCGGTTCTGTGTGGATGGTGGTTTTCGACCACGTCAAGAAGCTTAGCTTCTGTGACTTGGTTTTCATGGCACCGTATGCAGTTGTTTTGGATGACATTGATTGAAGGTTCCAAAGCCCGGATTACTTGGGGTTCTGCACGTAATGTGAAAATGGTAGAATGGTATAATCCATCCTTAGCCTTGAAAAAGTATTTGTTGGCGATATTATCATGGGGAACATGGCAGTCATTACAGTGGGCTACCTCTCTGTGTGAACTTCTGGTCCATGTTATGTACTGGGGCGTCATAATATGACAGTTGACACATGCCTGAGGATCATCTGAAAGATATGACGTGGCGTTGCTCAAGCGGATCATATAAATGCCAAGCCCGAATATAGCGCCCATTAATATTGTAGCAGCAGGGCGCCATTTCCTGGGAGGAATTAGATTGAATTTAAAAAGCTTTCTCTTCAAGTTGTGGGTACGACTCATAGGCTTATTTCCTTTGATGAAACAATACTATAGTTTAAAAATAACACAAACTATGACCAATGTCATGTAAAAAGGATTTTTTTTTAAAATAAATGAATTATTTCACTGATCAAAAGTAAATAGATGTACTATTTGTTTTAT
>NZ_REBN01000005.1 GCF_007692705.1 Mongoliibacter sp. | reverse complement strand
GGTGCTCTCTTATCTCACTCTTGTTAATGGAAGTTGTCCGAAAGACCATAAAAAGAAAGTGGGCTTTTTCTAATATGGTTGCTTTGGTCAGATTTCATATGGTAAGCTATGTTCACCTGATCAATTTTCTAAACGACCCTGAAAAAGAGCTCAAAGAAACCTTGAAAAAGAACGGGCAAACATCCCTATTCCCAACATAGAGGCTTACATTTCAAAATAGGATGAAAAACCTCGTATAATTGATCTATTAAACGAAATTCATGCACGACTTGATTTTAGTCGGACACTAATGAATTAAAATATAGAAATGAGAGCTAATCACTCCTTTCAAAAGCTATAATTAAGTGAAACTTGAACAGACTTTTCATCATCTACAAAGTCAAGGTGCTTGATCAAAAGGCCAAGGCTTTTACTTTCTAATGATTTCTACTCCAAGTTTTAAACCAGACTTTATCCTTTCTTTCACTATAGGTATCAACTCAGTCAGGATTGTATAGGTATTATCTTTAGCTGCAATCTCAAGCATTGCTACAGCTTTTTCTTTGGATACTGTTGGGTATTCTTCAAAAAAAACTTCCAATGGGACACTATTAATCCACCACCTTTAATTCCTGAAAAAAGAAAGCATTTTCATCAACTGCCTGACCATCTTCTTTCACATACCTTAATTTTTGCCTTCCCATCAATAAAAATGACCCATTATTTAATGCTTTGACCTCTAGGTCAGAATTTTGAAAACTCAAAACCTTATCACCTTTTAGAGGATTCGGAATTTTGACTTCTTGGTTCATTTCCTGAAAATCACTTTCTGATATTAACGAATAGAAGAGCTTTCCTTCAAATTCATATATGAAATGATCCTTGTTTCCTGAGAATATTTGACCATAGGCCAAAGGAACAAAAGTGGACTTTTTCGGCAGGGGAATAGCATAATCCCATAACACATTTCCATTGTTATCAAACTGCACAAAATGAGAAGATATAAAAGAAAAATAAATTTTCGGATCACCAACATCTGTTGACACATATTGACCGGTCTCATCGATAAAACTATCGTCCATTCCTCCTCTCCTTCCGATGGAAGGATTTTTCATAGGATTGAGGCGATAATAGTTGTGATCATACACCCCATCTTTAATATAAAATGAATTACCAACAGCTAAGAAATGATCAGATTGTAACAAATAACCTTTTTGATTTTGTATCAAACTTTTTGCTGAAAGCACGCCTTTTAAAGATGGATTCTTAGACTTTTCCCATTTACTTAAACTCTTTTCTCCTCCATCTTTTTCAAAAGCAAAAAATCCAGGAAGGTCATTGATCTCAACAATATTGTTAAAAGGGTCGCTCCCATCGGCAAGGTATCCTCCATAGTAACCATTGTAGCCAACTTTATTTGTCATCCCAACGGTCCCTGCGATAAATTTCAGAGGACCTTCATTAGAAATGATCATGTCAATGTTCTCCCGGTTTTTGGATTCGTTTTCAAACAAGTGATTTCGGAGCAAAACTCCTTCCTTGTTGATCGAGGACATGAGAAAAGATTTGCTTCTGTCTTTTGTCCTGAAATTGATCATCAGGTTAAAAACCCCTATCAATTCATCGCCAAAAACTTCCTGAACAATCATCCCTGGTTGAAAAACATCCTCCACCGTATAAACCTTGCCGGTAGCCATTTCTTTAACCTGGGCTATGAGCCTATTTTGAACATAGAACAAGAGTAGTACTCTATCATCTAAAATTTCAAAATCGGCAATTGGGCTTTCTATAGTATTCTTAAGGTCGATTTCTTTTGAATCTTTGGATTTCAAGTCTAAAATCAACAGGTATTTCTCATTCAAATGCCGCTCAGTGTTTTCACATAAAAAATAAACCTTATCCCCAAAAACTTTTTTGCTTTTAAGGACATGATTCCATTTCAGAGGGATGTCAATCGTCTTTTCATCCCCGAATGACTTATCAGACATGAACACTTTCAGATTTAACTGTTTCTCGGCATCTCCTTTATTGATCTGATACGCAAAAAAGTAATCCTCAGAAACGTCGACCCATATTGGCTGACTGGAAAATTCATTGCTTACCTCAAGCCGTTCCCCAAAGCTGACTTGACCAAAGGAGTAAGTACAAAGCAGGCTTAAAAAAGATACTAGTGAAAGTTTATACAGTAGTCTCATAACTAAATATAAATTATTTCACTGAATAAAAAAACCTGCTTAGATCCAAGATTTGAGCAGGTTTTTTTATTTAAATGTAAAATCCAGAAATATTATCAGAATAGTGATGGTAAACAATAAGTTGGTTTCAATATCAAATATCCATTAAGATTAACAATTGATAAAACCTGCCAGGTTTTTTAAAATTTTTAGATAATAAAGCTTTTTTGAACTCTAAACCTGGCAGGTTATCCCATTTTTAAATATAATCGTTCAAAATGTTCTCGAACAACTCCTGTCTACCACTCCTCTGCTTCGGTTCTCCTACAGACTTGGCATGGTTTCTAAGATCCTCCAAAGTCAGATTACCCTCTTCAAATGCCTTTCCATTTCCTGCATCGAAGGAAGAATATCTTTCTTTTCTAAGCTCTTTATAAGCTGATTTTTCAAGAATTTCATTGGCAATCAACAAGCCTCGTGCAAAAGCATCCATACTGCCAATGTGTGCATGGAAAAGGTCCTCAAGGTCTGTAGAATTTCTCCTTACTTTGGCGTCAAAGTTGACCCCTCCACCTTGAATGCCTC
>NZ_REBN01000006.1 GCF_007692705.1 Mongoliibacter sp. | reverse complement strand
ATCCGTTCAGGTTTCAAAAAAGCAGTGGATAAACAAGAAGTGGATAAGCAAGAAGTGGAAGTTTCTCAAAATTAAGAATGATGAAATGCCTTTGGGAAAAAAATATAATTTTATGAAAATCAGGACGCTTACATTCCTATTTCTTATGCTTTGCATGGTGACCGCAGTCCAAGCACAGGAAAGTTATGATCCTGATGCCAAGTTTCTTGAGGCTCGAAAATTGATTTTGGATGGCAAAAGGGATGAGGGTAGAAAAATGGCTAAAATGGTCTTGGAAAAATACCCCAATTATAGTGATTTCCATATTCTGATTGGTAGGTCCTATTCTTGGGATGGCATGTATGACTCAGCTTCATTTTATTTGGATAAAGCAATAAACATCTCTCCACAGTATGAAGATGCTTACCTGGCCTATGTGGATAATTTGTTTTATGCCGAAGATTATGAAAAAGCAAAAGAAATCATTGACCTGGGTTTGGAACAAATCGGACCCAGCTCTTTTAACCTAAAATACCGCCAATCCAGGTATTTGTACAATACAGAAGAGTATAAAGAGGCATTGGCCATAGCCAATGAACTCTTCAATAAAGGAGCAAAAATTGATGGTTTGCTGAATTACATCAGACAAGTACAAAGATTCACGCGTATCAATGCCATCGGAGCAACTTATGATTACGATAATTTCCGGGGTGCACTGACCCCATGGAATACCTATTCGGTTTACGGCAGGACAAGGACCAATTTAACAGGCTCCATCATCGGACGGATTACCCATTCTGAGCGTTTTGATGGTGTGGGTACACAATATGAAGTGGATGCATTTCCGTCATTAGGAGAAAACTCTTATGGTTATATCAACTTTGGAGTTTCCAATGCTTCTTTTTTCCCAAGCTTTAGGTTTGGAGGTTCTGTCTTTTGGAACCTGAAAAAAGCATGGGAACTAGAAGGTGGATACAGGTTGCTGATGTTTACTGAAAATACCCACATCTATACAGGCTCTCTTGGTAAATACGTGAGCAATTGGTGGATCAACCTCCGCTTAAATTATATTCCAGGCCAAAGTGGATCTTCTACTTCAGGCAACCTTCAGGCAAGGTATTATTTCAAAGGTCCTGAAGACTTCATCAGCGCACAGTTTTCTACCGGTGTTTCACCTGATGAAGAAAACAGGGACTTTCAAAGTCAATTGCTTAATTCTTACAGGCTGAGGTTAGGCTATCAACACCTGTGGACTGACAGGTGGATGGGTTTTGGATTTGTAGGTTATTCCAGGGATGAGCTTTCTGCAACAATAATCCGCAACAACCTCAATATTTCTATAGGCACTGAATTCAGGTTCTAATGGCAGTTAAAAAGCGTAAGGGTATTCCGCAAGAGACTTTGTTGCTGATAAAATCAGCAAGTGTTTTCATTCTCATATTTGGGATTATCCCATTGACGAGTTTTTTGATATGGTTTTTTATGCCAAGTGCTGTGCTGAATGTAGTGGTTTTGGATAAAACAGTACCAAATGAATCTGCCCAGGAACATCAGGCCATTCACTGGAGCCTCAATCACCTGAAGTACCTCAAGGAGGATGGAAAACCGTATGATGTTAGCACTGATTATTTCGGTTATTTCCCCGGATATTCTGCGGATGAGGGAAAGGTGGTAGACTTTAACCAACTCAGTCAATCGGATAAAAGTATGTTGCTGGATAAAAGCAGTATGGTTTATTATGCTGATACCTATGGAGTTTATGAAAATGACTTTATAGATGATCCTGATGATTATAGGTCTGAAAAGATATATGGAGGAATGGACCAAGCTGATGTTGATTTTTTGGAAGAAGCCTTGAAAAGAGAAAAATATGTGATTGCCGAGTTCAATACGATGGCCAGTCCTACACCTATTGACATCAGGAATCAGGTGGAAGAACTTGTAGGTATCAAATGGACGGGTTGGATTACCCGGTATTTTGATGAGTTGGATACCCTAATCAATGATGAATTGCCAAGGTGGATGATTGAAGCCTACATCGATCAACATGAAGGGCAATGGGATTTCAAAGGTTCTGGCCAGGTGTTTTTGCATGAAAGGGGAAGGCTGGAAATCCTCGAATCAGGAGTTGATATCAGTAAAGATGTACCCAGCATCATGTCAGATGTGAATAATCAGAGACGTTTTGGAATTCCTGAGATAGTCAAATATCCTTATTGGATAGACGTGGTATTGGTAAGCAGGGATTATGATGTGATTTCTTACTTTGAAATTTCCCCTACTGAATCAGGGATCAATAAATTGAGAGACATGGGTTTGCCAAGATTTTTCCCAGCAGCAGTAAGTAAGAAAGTTGGTGAAAATGGTAGGTTTTTCTATTTCAGTGGAGATTTCGCAGATATGCGCTTAAACAATACTTCTCATCGATTTTATGCGCTTGCCAGGCTTTACAGGCTTTTTTTACATGCAGAGGACTACTCTCAACCAAGCAGTTTTTTTTGGAATTATTACTATCCCTTATTTAAGACTATTCTTGCCGACGCCAGTAAAAATGTGGAGGTCATAAAGCCAGATTAAATTCTACCAAAACCCTCCCGGTAGGGATCCCCTATTTTTAATCCTCAATTCTCAATTATTCTTCTAACCCATCCGACAAAGGCGATCCCACACATTACCTTTCCAATGACGTTGTCCGATGGCTGTGCCTTCGGACCCTTAGTATTGAGCTTTCAGCTCCTTTTTCCTTCCTCTTATCAAATCCCGAATTTC
>NZ_REBN01000207.1 GCF_007692705.1 Mongoliibacter sp. | reverse complement strand
AGTCGGGACAGGCTATCCCGAAAAACCGGGACAAGTTATGTCAATTGAAAAGAAAATTATAATCATATGAAAATCAATTGTATAGCGGTAGATGATGAACCATTGGCCCTGGATCTTATCACAAAATTTATAGAGCAAACCTCTTTTCTTGAGTTGGAGGAGAAATTCGACAATGCGATTCAAGCTTTGGGCTACCTCAATTCCAATCATGTAGATCTTGTTTTTTTGGATATACAGATGCCAGACCTTTCCGGAATGGAATTGGCAAGAATTCTTGATGGCAAAAATCAGATCAAAAAACCAAAAATAATTTTCACGACTGCTTACAATCAATTTGCCATTGAAGGATATAAAGTAGATGCACTGGATTATTTGTTGAAACCCTATAGCTATGAGGAGTTTCTAAAAGCAGCTACAAAAGCGTATCAGTTTTATGAAAATCAGGGGGAAGCCTCCTCTGGGCTGAGAAATCAGGACAAAGCAGCTGATTATATTTTCTTAAAAGTTGAATATCAACTCGTAAAAGTAATACTCAAAGACATCACCCATATAGAAGCCTACAAAGACTATGTGAAGGTTTTTTTAAAGGATAAGCCTAATCCTTTGTTATCTTTGACCAGCATGAAAAACATGGAGGAACTACTACCCGGTGACTCATTTATGCGCATTCACAGATCCTTCATTATCAATTTAGATCATATCGATTCAGTCACGAGGAATATTGTCAATATAGGTAAGAATCAGATTTCTGTAAGTGACAACTACAAAGAAGACTTTTTGCAATTCATGAACAAGTGGATGAGATAATTTTGGCTTAAAAAATATTTTAAGAATTTTTATTACTATTTTTATAAAAAAACAATCGTTTGACACAGAATCAAAAACTTTTAATTTGGAATTCAGTTAATTATTTTGAACATTATCGGCAATAAGACGTATTTTTGTCTTTAGAACCACGGGATTTTCATTCAATAATTTTAAATTTCACATGACTGAAAGACAAAGATCATTTATGAAAATGGCCATTGACCTATCGAGGTCAGGTATGCTTGAAGGTAAAGGGGGTCCATTTGGTTGTGTGATCGTAAAAGGAGACCAAGTGGTGGGAATAGGTTCAAATTCTGTCTCATCTACCAATGATCCAACAGCCCATGCAGAAGTAGTAGCAATCAGGGACGCATGTAAAAACCTAGGCCATTTTCAATTGGACGGTTGTGAAGTATATACATCATGTGAGCCCTGCCCAATGTGTTTGGGTGCTATTTATTGGGCAAGGCCAAGTAAGGTCTATTATGCCAATGATAAGAATGATGCTTCGGATGCAGGTTTTGACGACCAGTTTATCTATGAAGAAATTGAAATGGATTACAGCGAAAGGAAAATCCCATTTCAGCAATTGATGAGAAATGAGGCCAAAACGGTCTTCGAAGAATGGGTTGAAAAAGAAAATAAAACTTTATATTAAAATCAAACACCAACAATTATGAAAAAGATAAGTATGTTTTTGATAACTGCCGGAATAGCTTTTACAGTAGCTTGCTCTGGTGGTAAGAGTGAAGAAGAAAGATACGTCTACGAAGGAGACAAAATCGTAGATGAGGTAACAGGCGATGAGTATTACATGGAAGAGGATGACGTCATAACTGTAAAACACACAGACGGAACTACTGAGAAATTAGCTATTGATGAAACTCCTTTTTATGAATCGGCTCTTTCTGAGGAATATATACAAAGCCTTGAAGCAAGGTATCTTGAGAGAAAAGAAAACCTTTTGAGTGAAAAGAAAGAAATGCTGAAAGAGGCCAGAAGATCTAGGTATGCTGAGTTTTCGGATGATGAACTCATGAAGAGGTTTCAGCAAGCACATAAAGACAACCTGGACATGACGCGCCAAATGGATATGATGGCTGAATTGGTAGACCGAGGCTTGGTTGCTGATGATGAAGCGGCAGATTTATTGGAAATTGACCCAAAAATGGTTGATCTGGATATTGAAATTGATGAACCAGTTGAGAAAGTAGACAATTAAACTGAATCTCAAAATAAATTAAAGCCCCTTTTCATTCAGAATAGGGGCTTTTTCTATGTGAGAAATATCACTGTTTACCGATACATCAGGTTTTAGCTTTACTTCCAAATCAAACCCAAAAGCCATGACCCATTTCAATGTTATGATTATCGGCGGAGGAACAGCAGGTATTACTGTTGCAGCCCAAATGACCAGAAAGGATAAATCCCTCAAAATCGGACTAATAGAACCTTCAGAAAAGCATTATTACCAACCTGCCTGGACATTAGTAGGAGCAGGAACATTTGACTTTAAAAAAACTGAGAGGAAAGAAGCTGATTATATTCCCAAAGGCGTAGAATGGATAAAGGATTACGCTTATTCATTTGATCCTGAAAACAATAAAGTCACTACTAAGAATGGTTCAGAATATACTTACGACTATTTGGTTGTAGCTCCTGGGCTTGTCGTTGACTTTAGTCTCCTTCCGGGATTAAAGGAAGCAATGGAAACAGATTCTGTTGGAAGTATTTATACAGACCCGGAAAGTTTTTGGGAAAAACTACAGAATTTCAAAGGAGGTAATGCAGTTTTCACCCAAGCCAGCACACCTATTAAATGCGGGGGGGCTCCACAAAAAATCATGTACCTGTCTGAACACTATTTCAGAAAGAAAGGCATCCGTGATAAAGTCAATGTGATTTTTGCTACGCCGGGAACAGTAATATTCGGAGTTAAGGAAATCGCAAAAACATTGAATAAAATCATCATTGATAGGGATATCAATTTGAAAACATATTATGCCCCGATAAAAATAGATGGAGTAAAGAAAGAAATCACTTATCGATTTACAAATAGTCATCTTCAAAACTGTGCAATGGTAGTAGACAGTAATCTCGGAGAGGATATTGTGGGAGAATCAGAAATCAAGATGAAATATGATTTACTTCACCTTGCACCACCTCAAAGAGCCCCTGATTTCATCATTGAATCACCTTTTTCTTATCAAGAAGGTCCTAATAAAGGATGGTTAGAGGTAGATCATTATACACTACAGCACAAAAAATTCCCTAATGTATTTGGACTTGGTGATGTCGTAGCCTTACCAACAGCCAAAACGGGGGCGGCAGTACGTAAACAAGCTCCGGTGGTTGTGGAAAATATTTTCAATTTGATAAAATCCAATTCTCTTGGAGAAAGCAAGTACGAAGGGTATTCATCATGTCCTTTGGTAACCGGATATGGCAAAATGGTCCTAGCAGAATTCAAATACAATAATGTCAGAGACAGTGATCCTGTCATTTCCAAATTGGTAGACACCAATAAGGAGCAATACTCCATGTGGATTCTGAAGAAATATGGGCTGCCTTTTATGTATTGGAACCTGATGTTGAAAGGAAGGGCTTGATGAAAGCCAAAAAGAAATAAATCAAAAAAACCTGTTTCACTTGAAACAGGTTTTTTTGATCTCAATAATTTTCACAGGTGGGGCAACAGACAAAAGGAACCTTTGTCAAAGGAGAAGTCCTTAAAATCCTAAAATGTCCTAGTCCTTGTGAAAGCGGCGCCTGATTTTCATGTGGATGGGAACCGGATTTAAAATCTCCCGTCCACTGATTGCCTGCAAATCCGGCAAAGCTATTAGTCCCTCTTCTCATGTTTCTGAGATGCTCGGAAAAGTTGGTAATGTTGCCAAACACCTCTACAACAAGTACACTTAAAGGGCTGTCTTCTGGAAGCCCCATACTTTTCAACATGTCAGCAATTTCCAGGCTTGAATATGCCGAAGTCCCCATAGGATGGAGATTTTTATGCAAAGAAAGAAATGCTCCAATATCTATTATCTCGGGTTTGAATTCAAAACTTGTTGGCTGAGGAGAAATACCCGCCGGATTGAATGAAAAGGACTGTAGTTTTTCCTGAATTTCCGAAACTTTTTGTTCCTTTTCTCTTTCAAAATCATGTCTCATCATCTTTTCTGAAAGCAAGATATTTCTGTAATCAAGTCCGTCTGCCTGTTTTACCTGCGTATATAGCAAAGACCATAGGCTAGTTCTGGGAGGTTTGGCAGTAACATTTTTGCCTTTCAAGACCGCTTTGGCAAATGGCGCACTGACATAAAGGGAAGTTTCATCCCTGGTAACGCTACAAAAAAGATTAGGACAGGGATGTTGGATTCCGGTCACCCGAATCGGCTTCCCAAATCTACCTTGGGCAGTAGACCATAGGTTGTCTTCCTGTTCTGCCCAATGCGTATGACCCACCCTGAATTCATAAGTGAAAAAACCGAACATTTCAGGACTCTCCGAATGTAGACCAGGAGGTAATGGCAGGATGTAGTGTCTATCACTATCACTTGCCTTTGTCATGGGTTGCATGGCATCCAATCCTGCCATATCATCAGATTGACCGGGCACGACAATTCGGGTGAATTCTGGTGCTATAGGCAGTTCAGATTCTTCCGGAGCGGCAAATTGATCCAAATTATTGGAAGCCAATAACTGATCAGGAGAATTGGCCAAAACACGGCAAAAATAAGTATCATCTGGACTTTCGATCGCTTCTTCAAACTCAACCCAAAGGTGTTTTTTCCTTGCTTCTGTACTGCTATAATCCTCAGACCTTAGGTAGGGAGAAAAAGCCAAACCCACTGAAACAATTTTAGGAATCTGGGAAGGCCTCAATACTGTGGGAAGTTTCAGATCTTCTGCTTCGATTTTATCTATCTGTGCATGTCCCGTCCTGGCATTTGGAGTGATGGAATAATCTACCCAAAGTTCATCAGGAAACCTTGGATCATTATTGGATACCGACCTTCGAAAGGGAGACTTCGGCTCTATCGCATCAATATACACTATTCGGGTAAATCCTCTTTCCACCCTACCAAACCTATTGGGCTGCAAAGATTCAAAAGAAGCTGTCTCCATAAATTCTATATCTCCTACATTTGATTCTATGATGGGTGCAGGAACCCCTGATGGGTACGAAATACTTAGACCAAGTACTTCCCTTAGTTTTCTCTGTAGAATCTGTTGAGGAGTAAAATTACCCGCTGCTGCTTCTATCATATCCCGTCTGAAAGCTGTGGATTTCCCAATACTAAAAGCCGTGGTTTGCAAGCCATCCCATGTCCAGTCTCTATTGACCTGATAACTCAAGCAGCCCAGCCAATGGTCCTGCAATTCTGACCTGCTGGCAAAAGTCACACTGCTGCCGTCAGGGGCAAGGGAATGTCTGATTCTGGAGCTAACCCCAAAAACTACCCTTTCCCCTTTTGGGGCATAAAGAGTCATTCCTTTTGCCTTTAAGCCCAAAGCCATGGCAAGACGCTGCACGATATCTGGAATTTCCTGCTTCCTGTTATTGAGCAAGTGAAACTTCAAAAGGTCTTTAAGATTACCTTTGACTAAGGGGATTTCATTAGCCCTTAAAAACAAGGCTTGATGGGTAGGAATATTTTTGTAAGGTATCAATAGGTTTTCCTCTACCTCAGTTTCTTTGTAAAACATAAACTGAAGCGCTTTCCCATACCTGCTGTCCAGTTCATGATCTCCTTCATTGACCATTCCAAAATAAACCTGATCATCAACACCTCCACTATCTGCCACAGCTCTGATGCCTAATCTAATATGCCTGCCCTTAGGTAGCACTATTTCCTGCATGGCGTCCAAATTTGCTTTTCGGAGATCATCTCTCAAAAAGGGATTGGCAGGCTCACCTAGATTAAGCACAGGCACATCAATAAATGTGATGGGAACTTCCATGCCTTCCTCATAGTCATCCGAAAACTTCCTGTGGGTAGTATATAAGGTGATATAGTTTTCATTGCCCTCTTGACTGAGCTGATTGTCCATCTGAAGGGTCTTTACTTCTACCCTGATCTCTACTGTGTTGGCATCAGGATCAGGAATTCCCAACACCAGTTGATCATCCGTATTGAAATCCAGGTCCTTGAGCATCTGTATGGGATCCTGTCCCCTTTGCTGGTATTTATCGGTCAAAACCACCGCCGGATACTCCATTAAAGGCCTTTGTATCCTCAACACCTGCCCATCATTAAAGGATTGCTCCTCCAGATCAGCCGAATTAAAGTATTTGCCCTGTAACTTGGAAACATGCTCCGGCTTTTCAATCCTCAAGGTATCCGGTGCTACATACCTTTTAAAAGATACTGTTGTCTGAGGTGAAGGACCGGCCTGCAAGGGTTCGTCTTCCAAAGAAGGTCCACCCCCACTAAGGTCTGCCATTCTAATTCTGAATTGATATGTTTTGCCATAACGCAACTCAGTTTGAATTTCCGGTGAAGCCATGACATCGTTTTTCTCTGTACTCCTATCCTCTTCCTTTGGATTGTCCCTATCATCAATTATGGCTTTATTCTCCCTATCATTTTTATAAATCTCTATGGCATCTCTGTCTTCTACCGCAAGACTTTTTCCTATCCAACTGGCAAAATACATAGGTAACCAATATGGGTTGGGCTGAAGGGTTCGCTTTTTGGAGGGATATACCTGATGTGGCAATTCTACAGTCTTATCCTCCAGGGTATCAGCCAGAGCCAGCACTCCTTTGTTGTAAAAAGCTTTATTGAGATTCTCCCATTCAGCTCCCTCTACCTGCTCTCTTACGTCTATTTTATAGCCTGCAACCCCGAGAGGAGCATCTACTCTCTTTCCATTGCCAGGAGTGTCTGCTTCATTTTCCACCAACTGCCTGACATACCATATCAAAATCTGTTCATCATCCCAGGCTAGCCTTATTCCTGATTCGTATTGAGGATGGATACCATCCGGGTTTTCCTTCAGGATATCTGTACTCACAGCCTGACCTGCATGGACTATTTTTGCAAATCCATCATTGTACACAATGCTTTCCCTAAACAGTGCATCCCAAGGTGCCGGTGGGACAACTTCAAATTCTGTCTGCCCACTTCTTCTGTACAAGACCGGGAAAAGGATAGGTGCAAATACAGGTCTTGGACTATCTTCCTCCAGTTTTGGAATTCTGGCAGCATACCTTTTGATCAGAGGACCATCATCATGCTCCAGAGACAAGTCCTGCACTGATGCCCAGGACTGATTGTTGACCTCCACATACAAATATCCCCCATTGGCTATTTCATCTGCTTCCAATGCTATACTGGACTCATAAATCATCCCACATCCCTCTGCCAAAAGGGGTTGTTTGAGGATGTAAGCAAACACTTTTCCCCAACTCAATTCCCTCTTGGGCTGGTAATCGGTGATTTCGTCTACCTCTTTTTTCAGTGCACATTCGTAACTGTCATCAGTTACCGCATTGGGATGGGCCGGTCGGGTAAAGTTGAAACTTTTTCGGTAACTCTCGGGGAGGAATTTTTTCACGCTTAGGTTTAAAGGGAGCACATCTCCCAATCTATCTCCTGTATCAGAAATATTCTCTACTCCAAAAATCTCCGCGATAGCTTGGATAGTTTCTATCTTTCTGTCACTGGACTTGATTCCTGCACTGACCATTCTTGGTTGCCTCTGAGCAGCTGATGCATTGCCCAATGGAAAGTCATCAAGGCCACTGACAAAAGCCAAAGAAAACTCTGGTTGTAGTTCGGCAAATGGAGGTACTTCCTGTACAGGGCTCAGTCCAACCTGAAAGGCTTCAAATGGATTATGGTTCCTAGGGATGATAACTATATTGACGTGAAGGTTTTTCCCATCAAATCTTTGAGGGAATACCATCGTAGTGAATGCTCTGAATTTTTCCATGATGATTAATGATTAAAAATGATAGATACTCCTCAGGCAATCTGCCTTCTTTCTTGCCAAGTTTCCTCAAAACTGATGTCGATCACAAAGCAGATGCTGATTTCGAGTCCAAATGTCATGGAAGCTACACACTCCGTCCTGTTGCCTGACCTGGAAACCCCTCCGGCTGCTTCTATATAAATGGTAACTGATACCATTCCCATGGCTAGACTTATTCTTCCTTTGAATAGGATCACAGCCAGTAACTGGAATTTTTTACTGGCGATATACAAATCAGCTCCCACCAAGTAGGTAACACTGACATTCCCTATGACTGGAAGTCCTACAGTAATATTGGCACCAAAGCCAAACTTCATGCGAACACTCGGTCCTGCCTTGGTATCGCAGGCTATCTTAAGATCCACTTTCCCCACGGCGTAAATGGTAGCCGCGCTGACAGTAGCACACATCACCTGCAATCCACCCCTAAACTGCAAAAAGGCTCCAGCAGAAGGAAGCAATTGGTTGGCATCCGAGGTGACTTTCATGGCCGCATTGAAGAAAAACCCTAAAGCCATGGAAGCTTCAAGTCGGAGCGGTGTATTAGGGTCATTGTATAATTCACCCGGAGGAAACTGTATCGTAGGAATTTCCTGTGAGGCTTCAAATTTATATTCCCAAACTTCCCCGGAATTTCCCATGGCTATTTTCAAACCCCTCCTCATAATGTCAGCATAATCACCATTGCCCAATGAAGCCAGTATCTGAAGAATTTCGACTACGGTATCCAACTCTTCGGAAAGCTCCAGCTCAGGCACAGAAATACCATTTGAGGCCAAACCACCTCCGGACAAGTCTCCTTCATAACCCGGCACTTTTCCCTTATACGCATCAAAGTTGCCTTTAATGCTCATCAACCTTTCGAAGCCCGCGAGGTCCACCACCATAGCAACATCCTTGACCCGACTTTTCCAGGAATCTGCAGCATTTTGGGCAAATGAATTGATATCAAAATCCAACTTGGAGTTTTGCTGGGTGCCATTTTTCGGAGTGATTTTGTAATCCATGTAAATCCGCAAAACATTCGGCATATTCACCAGCTCTACTTCGTTGGAGGTCGGCATTTCAAAAGAAACTGCCTGAGCAATGGTTGGATTTCTGGCTCCCGTCAACAGCTTAAAACCTTGCTCAACAACAGCCTCTCCTGCCTTGACGGGATTGATATCCAAGAGCTCCATGACTTTGATGTTGTTGTCATGAAAATCCACTTCATTGAATGCTGGGACAGCAATATTGGGGTTGTTAGACGTGAAAACTTGATATAAGGGAACCGCAGACCCAAAATCACTATCACTAGCTTTTCCGATATTGGGGAAAATGGTATTGTCCCGCATCAACCTATAAGCATCTGCAAAAAGAGGCGGTGTCTTGCTGAGAAGTTTCTTGGAGTTTCTGGCAAATGAAGGGGTCAGAATCAGTGCTTTTTGCGTAGCAGTAGATTGCAAGAATCCAAAGTTTAAGGTGTCCGGCTGTGGGTTCCTGACAATTTCACTCGGATTGGCCAAGCGTATCAAATTCTTTGATACGACCTCAGGGTCTATCAC
This sequence comes from Mongoliibacter sp., assembly GCF_007692705.1. GTDB lineage: Bacteria > Bacteroidota > Bacteroidia > Cytophagales > Cyclobacteriaceae > Mongoliibacter. The sequence goes on along the minus strand of NZ_REBN01000207.1, from coordinate 3,946 downwards.
CTTGTTGAGTATCCATTTTCCAGTTCTGATTACAGGAATAGCTTCATGAACCGGTAACGGAATCACATCTCCTGAACCTCTTTCGTGACAGACCAAGGTCCAACTTCCATCTTTGGGAAGAAAAACCGAACCTTTGGGTGCAATTACAAAAACAGGTAAACCGGAATTATCCTTTGCATGGGTAAAATCTACTCTACTCACCCTCATCTGCTGATCACTCTTGTTGAGATCAATGGTACAATCTATATCAGCCCCTATCACACCTCCTTGCAGGTCGAGCAACTTCACAAACATCTCAGGAGTAAGAGGTACTCCGGCAGGTGCCAACTGAACATAGCCAAGGATCTTTTTGGAAGGCACCCGGCCATTTCGATGTCCTTGAACCACATTTTCAATCTCAATATCAGCATCAAACCAGACCGGCACGCACTTCACGTCTTCGATTTTTGGTGCAGTCAATTGTACCTTCTCTCCGAAAATATTAATGAAATCAGCCCCATTCGGATACTCATTCTTATCATCCAATTCAGGCAATGTGGGGTCTTCTTTGATGTTTTTGACATTGAATAAGCCTGAAATGATACCGGGATGCTGTTCGTAAGGGCTTGGCACACTCTTTAAATCCCCATCCTCGGTATAATTGTATCCAAAATCAAACAAGCCGTCTGACTCAGGTTGCCAACCACTATCTGTGCGGAACACAAACCCATTACCTCCTCTAAGAACCGTAATGGTACGGACCACTCGGATTCCCCAAGGATAAATTAGGCTTTTGACCTGAATGACTTCATGAGCAGTCCGGCCAAGCATGATCTGGAACTTGGCCTGTGAGGTCTGCGCGATGGCCGCAGAAGGACTTTCCCATTCACTGAATGTGCTTGCCCCATATCCTGTGAAGTCCATCCTGGTAAGAGGAACTCCCCTACCGGTCACAGAATGTGGCTCTTTTTGATTTACAAAAAATTCATTATTGAATATATAAGTCACACTATGTCCCAAAGTACTAGTACCGGTAGGGTTTCCACTCCCGTTCAATACATTGGCCAGCTGAACTGTGGCTCCAGCAAACATATTATTATCCGGCAATTGTACATTCCCATTGGATTCAGCATACTTTTTACCATGATTACTAGCAATTGTGACCAAATGAATGCCACCTTGAAGATTCTCGGGGAAAACAGGTCTGACATTTAAAAAAGAAGGTTTGATTTCTTCCCTCGTATTGTTAAATCCCAATAGAGAAAATGCCTTCAGTCCAAAAGGAAGGGTGAAATAAAACTCCAGCCTTGTCATATCTTTTTTAGCAAAGTGCTCTAGCAAAAAGTTACTCAAAGGTATGGGAGCCAAGGGCACAGGGAAAGGACGGTTGTTGAATATCCGCGTAGGACCTCCATCATTAGGATAATAATTGAATCCTCCCTGAGGATCTCCAGGCATGGTGATTTTATTCCCATGCTCATCTTCTACCGCATCAGGTGGGCTGAGGTTATAAAGTGGCTCCCAAGCTACCTGAGGTAAAGTGAAGATTCTTGCCATGGTAGCCGGAAGCTGCACCTGCATGCCTTCAATGATCAACCCTGAATGATTGACCGCCTCAATATTGAAATTCCCTTCGCCATCTGCCTGAGCTAGGCCTGTAGTTTCACGCTGCCTTTCAAAATCAATCCTGCCGTAAATCCCTGCTCCCACAGAAACTCCCAATTGATTTGCATTGCTACTTACATCCAGCAAGGCAAAATAATCCAACATCTTTTGGCCAAACATTCCCTCATATTGGCCTTCATAATCTGGAAGTGAATTCACAAGCCTTTTATCGGGGCTTTTGTTTTTTCTGTTTGCAGCGGACACAACCGTCCTGGAAGTGTTTGGTATAGGATTTCCTGATACGGAAGCTGAAGGATTATTCTGAACGGCAGCAGGTGCAGGCTTTAAGCCTTGCAGCGGGTTAGCGTGGTGAAAACTCACACTCAACTCATCTAACTCTCCTTCTGTAGCCTTTTGGACGAGCTGGCAGATCAACCAATTCTGAATCCCATCAATCCCTCTTTGTATATTGACTCGGGTATCTCTACTCCATCGGTAATTGACTAAATACGGATCTGGAAGCGTAGGCTTGTACCCAAAAAGGCCAAATTGTAAGAAAGTATGGCTTTCCACAATCCTATCCCACTCTCTATTGATTTCTCCAAAAATGATACAAGCATTAACTGGTGAAACAGTAAAAAGACCATTTTCCAAGGCAATAGCTGCTGTTTTGAATTGAGGTACTTTCCGCTCGGGATCATTACCCTTATTATCCCAAAGAATATTTCCATCGTAAAGATAGATTGCATTTTTCTCCTCTGAAGTAATGGTGATAAACACAGAGTTCTTGGTCATAATTTCAAAAGCATGGCCATTAACCTGTACTGGTCTGTCCAGCTTCACCTCCGAGTGTACTTCAGTCATGACCAATTCAAAACCCTCAGCCAACACATTATAGATAAAGGGAATTTCATTCTGAAATGAAAGATGAATTGAAGTTCCATAGGGGTTTAAATCATCCTTGTAATGGTCTATATCATGAAAAGCACCTGACCATTTAGATTGGAGATCAGTGATACAGATCCTCCCCGGGTCCGCCATAAAAAAAGGTTCATTCAACCTGCCGAAATTACCTTGTTGACCCAGGCAGCTTGCCCTTATTCCTTCCTTGCAAAGTACTGAAATTCCACCCGAACCGGCCGCCTTTAACGGAGCATTGACATCGAGAACTGCAGCTGGCAGGGCCCACCATGACTCCTGCAGGGCCGCCTTTCCCTCCAAGGTAAGGTATGGACTCTGTTGGTTCAGTATTTCCAAAAAGTCATTGCTGGCACTTAGTGGGATCATCAAGCGATTGAGTTTGGGATGAAAATAATGACTCCCATCAGCCCTGTATCTGAAATTCATAGACTGTCCATACAATGTCCAAGACGCTCCTCCCAAATTGTGTATTCTTGCATTCCCACCTGCAGTAAATTCAAAATCAAATGAATCGGGAAGTGCAATCTCCAATGCTCGTGCGTCTAAACCAATGACACCTTCGCCCTCGGTTTTATGGTCCGCTTGAACTAACTCCAATGCAACATTTACCGAGTTTTGTCCTGAAATCATCAGGCGGTTATTGAGGATATTTGGCTTAGATTTCAATTTGACATGTCCGTTTGCCACTGAAATGCCAAAATACCTGTCTTGAGGAGCATCTGTAGCAAACAAATCTGCCTTTATCCATATCGATCCTTTTACTATTTCATATTCCTCACGGGCCATATCTTGTAGAGAATTGCCCTGCATATGCTGAATTCTGTTGGTACGCCAAGATCCTGTAAACAATATTGCCGGCAAACTATTCCCTTGCTGATAAAGAGAAATCATTTTTTCGACTCTGTATAAATCAATAAAAATTGACCTGCCATCAATGTGCGGCAAAGGACCATAGCTCATATCAGGTCTTGATCCGGCTGCCCAGGCTGGCATGCTATTGGGCAACTGAGTGCTCCGAACCGGCACCTCTCTTATAAATACTCTTGTTTCTGTAGTTCTTCCAGAGTCCCCCACCTCTCTGATTGCTCTTCTGATAGTCTCCTGCTTCTTTTCATCGGACTTACTCCTTTGGAATAAATCCATTCTGTCTATTACAATAGATTGGTTTCTTATCTGGGAAATATCTTGTTTTGACAGGGCTGCTATTGTCAGCGGTAAAGATTCTTCCCAGTCTTTTCGCTGCTGATTTGTAAAAGTCCCCAACTGGCCAAACAAAGAGGACAACAGTTCCTGAATGTGCTGCATTTTTTCCATGGCATAAAAACATAAAAGATGAAAACTGAATGCAACTTTTCTATTTCCCCAAAAAATTTATGCCTTCATTTTAAAAACTCTCAACCTCAACGCATAAGCAGCAACAAAAAAGAAGCTTAAACATTTG
>NZ_REBN01000007.1 GCF_007692705.1 Mongoliibacter sp. | reverse complement strand
AGAGAATTGCATAAAATCAAAGATGATTCATTATTTACTGACTGCACACTGAGGATTGTTTCCTGAACGAAATTCACACAATGGTAGATACAAAATCAAATTAGCATGGGCTAATTATTCTCTTTGAAAAAAGCAAAAGACGAAACCACAATATTGATCAGTCATTTACCAAATCAAAGCCTTGTTTCTGTCTGAAGAATTGTTTTTCCTGAATAGAGGGATGACAGCTAGAAACTCATGAGTAGTATTGGGTAAAAGATATGACCTGCTCATCGGCAGTTCATAAACATATCCAATTCTCATAACCGGTAGGAGGATACCCAGTTGGAAGTTATTGGCATAATCTATTCTGTGTCCTGCACCAAGCCAGATCTTCTCCATCATCAGGATTTTAAAATTGAATTCCACATTATCAGGTAAGTCAGCTTGTCCCCTATACATGAAGTTGGTGGCAAGAGTCAGGTTTTCAGTAAATGCATTTCTATATCCTGCCTGTACAATGCTAACCATAGGTTTACGCTCCATAAAAATATCTCCTGAATTAATGGCTCCCTGATTCACATTGTGAACAGCATATGAAATGTAATAATTGGGATGGGTAAGCGCTATTCCGATATTGAAGTCCAGTACCTGCATATCGGCAAATCCATTTAGATATTGTACCACTTTAGGATCATTGGATTGTTCGGTGGTCAGGTTGTTTCCATCGAGTCTGACAGTGTTGTAATTTACACCTACTCCTAACCTGAGAGCGGTTTTTTCTGCCAGCTGTATTCTCGAAGCATAGGAAGTGATCAGTTCTGTTTCAATAAATGCCCCGTACTGATCATGAAGGATATTAATACCCAAAGCATTTTTATCTGGATTTGACCCTTTCGAAAAATCGGCAATGTCTATTTCCAAAGATCCGGCATAAGTCATTGGCGCACCCTCAAAACCTGCCCATTGGTTTCTGATCAGGCCTCGGAAGTTAGAGCCTTCATAACCCGTTAGGGCTGGATTGAAGTAACTCTGCATATGACTGAACTGGGAAACATATTTTCTTGATTGCGCAAACCCTTCGAAAACGAAGATTAAGCAGCATGCGAGTATGTAGAGTTTTTTCATAATTTATTTTTTGAACAAAGTACAATGAACCAAGTACCAAGACAGTTCCTGGTTTCCTAAGCCCATTTGGTGTATATACTTGGTACATTGCACATGGTACATAATTCAGTTTTATTTTCGGATCAGGTTAAGCATTCCTCTTCTTACTTCATCTGTTTCCTTTACTTCAATCACCCAATAGTAAGCTCCCACGGGCAACTCCCTGCCTTGGAAGGTGCCATCCCAGCGGACATCAGGATCTTCGGTATAGAATACCCTTTGGCCACTCCTTTCGAAGACCTGGATACGGGCTCCTGTGTAGAACCTCAGTTGCTCAATACCCCAGGTGTCATTGACACCATCTCCGTTTGGCGTGAAAGTGTTGAAGATTTCAATATCATTTACCGATGGCCTGGTTCTTCTGATGGTGAATTCCTTTTGGAGGATATTGCCATCCCTATCCACCACACGGACAAGGATATTGAATTCAGTCCTGCCGTCAACTTTTTCTGCAGAACTCCAGAACAAGATTCCATCGATAATCTCGAAATACATATTGTCCAATTCCAAACCGGCCAGTATTATGTCATGTTGATTATCGAATGGATCGACGACATTAAATGCCCCGATTGGGATGAAGTTTTGGTTTATTGAAGGTTCAAAACTGTTGTTGTCCAATACAATATCTTCCGGAGCAGATTTTGGAAGTACTGTTACCACAATTTCAGCTGTCAATCCTTCTGGGTTCAAAATACCTGAAGGCAGATCAAAGGTTCCTGTCAAAATATAATCACCACGTGTAAAGACAATCAATGCCGATACATCCCATGTGACAGGAAGTTCTAGGAATTGGCCATCAACAGTCATAACCGTGACAGTGGCAGGCAACTCAGGATTGATACTCCATGCGGTCTCTATCATATCAGGCTGTATAACAACTTCGATACTGGCAGGGAAGATTTTGAAGTCAGCGCTTATGAATTGAATCTGATAATTGTCTCCTGCTGAGAGATTTCCAAGAGTGATGGGGTAGGTTCCAACATTTTCACCGGCAAGCCTTGCCAGACTTCCTGTTAAGACCTCTTCGCTGTCCCCTGCCACAAAACCAGATGTAGTAAAGCTGAATTCTGGATCTGCTGTTCCAAATATTTTTGACTGTCCTTCATCTGCGATGATGCTTAAATCTGCAGGAGTAATGACCAAATCAGCGCTCAGTACCAGGGTGTTAAAGTTACTTCCTGTTATTGTAGCCGTTGCCGCTTGAGTCCCCACGTTTGTCTGTGTATTATCTGTGTAAGAAACAGAAGCTCCATCAGGAAGTGTACCGGTGATTTCAATGGTTTTTACTGTACCGTCAAAAACAAAGCTGGCATCCTCAAGGGTGATTCCTGTGATATCAGCTGGCGTAATTGTCAAGTCTGCTGTAAGTACCAAGGTATTGAAGTTGCTTCCAGTGATGGTGGCAGTTGCTTCCTGATTGCCTACGTTGGTTCTGGTATTGTTTTCATATGAAACAGAGGTCCCAGCTGGAAGTGTCCCCGTGATTTCTATCGACCTATCTGATCCATCATAGATAAAGCTGGCATCCTCGAAAGAGATTCCTGCGATATCAGCTGGTGTGATTTCCAATTCTGCCGTCAGTACCAGCTCGTCAAAGTTTGCTCCTGTTATC
>NZ_REBN01000161.1 GCF_007692705.1 Mongoliibacter sp. | reverse complement strand
TAATAACTGTAATTTTCACAAAACCTGGTTTCAAATAATTTTTTTAAAAAATAATTCAGGTTTTTTATGTAATTGTTGTTTTTGGGAATCAGACAAGAAAGTTCTTGTTTCATTGAAAAATCAATAATACTGTGTAAGGCAAAACCTTCAAAATAATCTTTGGTTGGGTTTTGACTAGTCGTGGTTTTCTCCACCAATATGTTTTTCTTCTGTAAGAAGGTGAACCTTTACTTTTTTGATTCTTTTGGTGTCTACTGCCATGACCGTAAATTCAAATATATCAAACTTGATTTTTGACCCATTCTTTGGAAAATTGGAATTCAACTCCAGTAACAAACCGCCAAGAGATTCGCTTTCTCCTTTGACATCGTCAAAGATCTGGGCATCAATTTCAAGCTTTTTACAAAAATCATTCAGTGATACCTTACCTTCAAAAATAAACGTTTTCGCATCAATAGCTTTAAAGAAAAAGTCTTCGATATCGTCGAACTCATCATTGATTTCTCCGATGATCTCTTCGATTAGGTCTTCTAAAGTCACTAAGCCGGATGTACCTCCATACTCATCTACTACTATGGCCATATGCACCCTTTTCTGTTGAAAGTCCTTCAACAGGCTGTCTACCTTTTTATTTTCGGGAATGAAAAAACCCTTCCGGACCAAGCTTTGCCACTGAAAGTCCTCGTCATGGTCAATGTGGGGCAATAAGTCCTTGATATAGAGTATTCCTTCAATATTGTCGATGGTTTCGCTATAAACCGGAATCCTCGAGTAGCCGCTCTTATTGATCTTATCCATCAGTTCATGAAAGTCCATATCCATATCAACTGCGGTAATGTCCATCCTGGAGCGCATTACTTGTTTGACCGAAAGTGTACTGAAGTTTACAATGCCTTTCAATATGTCCTTTTCCTCTTCTGAGGTGTCTTCTGTGGTAATTTCCAAAGCCTGATTCAATTCATCAACAGATAGTGAATACCCTTTCCGTTCTATTTTTTGTTCTATGACATTGGATATGGACAATAGTAAAAACGTGAGTGGCTTTAGGATTATAGAGAAGAAATAAATGTATGGCGCCATCAAGAGTGAAAACTCTACATTGGCTTTTGTGGCATACACCTTGGGTACAATTTCCCCAAAGAAAACAATCGCAAAAGTAACACCTATGGTTTGGACCACAATGATCAATATTCCTGTCGCATTAAATCCAAATAAAGTCCAAGCCAAAAAGGTGGTAAGCGTTACCATGCCGATATTGATCATATTATTGAGGATCAATATGGTACTGAGTAGGTTTTTTGGAGATTCGATAAGGGATATTGCCCGTGAAGATCTGGTATCAGCTTTATCTTGAATATTTTTTAAATCTTCTGAGCTAAGGGAGAAAAAAGCAACCTCAGATCCTGACACAAGGCCAGAGAATATAAGCAACGAGACAAAAATTAATGCATTTAATATAAGATAGCTGACCGAAACCTGATTGATTTCAGCCAGCAATGTAATACTCGGGTATGGGTCGTCCATCAATTTATTAAGATGATGATTGCAAAATTAAACATTTCCCAATCAATTCTTCAACTATTTGGCTTAGAAGGGTAAATCATCTTCCTCTTCCGGGCCTTCAGAGACCGCGCTTGGCGCTGCCGCTTTTGCTGTTTGTTGATTATATCCACCACCTTGCGGTGCACCGCCTGCATTGTCAGGCCTTCCCCCCAACATGGTAAAACTCAGTACACGGATCTTCATCCTTTTACGGTTATTACCCTGCTCATCTTGCCAGGTATCTGACTTGATTTTTCCTTCCACAAATAGCTGACTACCTTTTTTGAGGTATTGTTCAGCAATTCTTGCCTGACCATCCCAGAGCTCAAGATCGTGCCATTCGGTATTTTCTACCCTGTTTCCCATCTTGTCTTTGTAAGCTTCGGTGGTTGCTAATCTTAGATTTGCAACTACTTTGTCGCCTTCCAAATGCTTCACTTCTGGGTCTGCCCCTAAGTTGCCTACTAAAATAACTTTATTTACTCCGGCCATAACGTTAATTGTTTAAAGGTTTAACAAAAAGTTTATGATTAAAATTAAGTATTATTTTTCATCGTTCAAATACTTCAATATCAGTCTGGGTTTTCCTAAAGCCTCAAGCTTATAGGACTCTACTAACTGAAATCCTGATGCTTTTGTCCAATCATTTAGTTGTTTAATCTGACTGGGGTCAATCACAAACATTACAAAGTTGGCGAAAATTCTTTGATGGGTAAGGATATGTTTATAAGTATGTGAAGATTTTTCGACATTAAGTGTCCCAAGTTTTTTTAATTCAGAAACAAAGTCGGGTAAATATTCCTTTAGCTGGCTTTTATCCGCAATTTCAGCCATGGGAAAATCAAATAAACCTTGCCAAATATCTCCTTCTCCTCTTTTTTTGACAACGATGAAATCCCCACAAGTAATATGGGCATACTTAAAATACCTTTCCCGGATTTTGAGTTTCTTTATTTTAACCGGGAGTTCAGCAACCTTTTTTTCTCTAAAGGCTATACATCCTGTTCTAAGTGGACATTCTGAGCAATCTGGGCTTTTGGGAGTGCACTGTAGTGCACCAAATTCCATGATTGCCTGATTGAATGTACCAGGGAATTCATCTGGAATAAGCATATTCGCCAAATCTTCGAATTCTCGTTTTCCGGCAGGACTCGCAATATCAGTGCTGATGCCAAAGTATCTTGATAGTACCCTAAACACATTTCCGTCTACAACTGCAACAGTTTGTCCAAAGGCAAATGAAGCAATCGCTGCAGCAGTATAAGTACCTACGCCCTTCAATTGCAGCAGTTCTTTATAATTTTCCGGAAAATTCCCCCCGAATTCATCCACAACCATTTTGGCACATTCGTGAAGATTCCTTGCCCTGCTGTAATAACCCAACCCCTGCCATAACCTCATCACTTCTTCGGACGGAGCATGGGCAAGGTTTTCAACTTTTGGGTAATTTTCCGCAAACCGCAAAAAATAAGGTAGCCCCTGAGCTACACGGGTTTGCTGCAAAATGATTTCTGATAACCAAATGATGTACGGGTCTTTCGTATTTCTCCATGGCAAATCCCTTTTGTGTTGGGGATACCAGTCCAATAAAGTATTGACAAAAGGGTGCAAACTCAAAACGCTATGAATTTTTAATGTGATGGCAATGTTAAACAATTCAATCTTATTTTGGGCTTTTTGTTTTTATATTGAATTGCTTCCGTTAAATTTGCAGTCCCAAAATTAGTTGGTTAATAGGTCGTTAAGCTTATTTGATAATAATTTAAATTAATTAAACAGTGACTAAAGCAGAAGTAATCACCAAGATTTCGGATAAAACCGGCATTCAGAAAGACGATGTAACTCAAACTGTTGAGGCATTCTTCAAAGTGGTAAAAGATTCCATGGCAGAAGGCGAGAATATTTACGTAAGAGGATTTGGAAGCTTCATCAACAAGAAGAGAGCGAGAAAAATTGCGAGAAACATCTCTCAAAATACCGCTATTGTTATCGATGAGCATTATGTTCCGGCTTTTAAGCCATCCAAAGTATTTATCGAAAAGATAAAAAACAGTAAAAAAATTAAAGAACTGGCACCTCAGGATTAATCCTGAGTGCTTTTTTCCTTATGAAAAAATCCCAAATCATTGTTCTAATTGTTGGAGTAGTCAGTATTGCGATTCTATTTTCGCTTCCTACTGCTGTAGTGGACAACGATGAAGGAAATTCGGAAATCAGAGCCGATTCAGATAGCGAAGCACCAGACGCGACGGTTCTTCATGATGCTGAAATTTCCCCTGATATCCGAAACAAGATCTCTTCTTTGACCGAAAGGATGGAAAAGGAGTCTGATAGGGAAAAAGTCATTTCTTTGGCAGAATCATTGGCATCAGAATATGAGCAGGCTGGAAAATTTGATTCCGCAGCCTACTATCTGGAACGCGCAGCTCTAAAGTTTGAAGACAAAGAGCTATGGGAAAAAACAGGTACTGCATATTATGAAGCCTATACATTTGCCTTAAACGAACAAAAAATAGCTTATCTTGCAGACAAAACAAGGAGCTATTTAAATAAAGTGTTGGATAAAGATCCTTCACGATTGGACTTAAAGACCAAGGTTGCCATGACATATGTGTCTTCCAACAATCCTATGCAGGGCATCACCATGCTTAGGGAAATACTTGAAGCGGACCCCACCAACGAGGATGGTTTATTCAATATGGGAGTACTTTCTATGCAATCAGGCCAATATAAGAGGGCTGCCGAACGATTTGAAGAACTTGTACGTTTTCATCCAGATAACATTCAAGGTCAGTTCTATCTCGCTGTCAGCTACTTTGAGTCCAAACAAAACAATAAAGCAAAAAAGCAATTTCAGGAAGTAAAAAACATTACCGAAGACCCTATGGTCCTTGCAAGTGTTCAGAGCTATCTTGATAGGTTATAAATAATTGTTCCACTTTAAATCTTTAAAAATATGCCTTGCGGTAAAAAAAGAAAAAGACATAAGATCGCTACGCACAAGCGTAAGAAGAGACTTAGAAAAAACAGACATAAGAAGAAGTAATTAATTACTTCTTCTTTTTGAGTTTTTACACAACACGTTCATTTATATTTTAAAATCAGACACGATTGAGCACAGAATTATTAATTGATTCTACTCAAAGCGGTAGTCGAATTGCCCTTCTCAAGGACAAGAATCTGGTAGAACTCCACTCAGAAGGTGGAGAAAACCAATTCAAAGTAGGTGATATATACTTAGGGACAGTCAGAAAAATCGTCAATGGGCTGAATGCAGCTTTTATTGACGTGGGGTATGACAAGGATGCTTTCCTGCATTATCAGGATTTGGGTCCTCAGATCAACAGCCTCAACAAGTTTACCAAGCTGGTCCGAAACAACAATTACCCAAATGTCAATCTTAAAGGATTTGAGAAAGAAGCTGATATAGAAAAGCTTGGAAAAATCTCCAATGTATTTTCTAAAAACAATCAGGTTTTGGTGCAGGTGGTCAAAGAACCCATCTCCACTAAGGGGCCAAGACTATCGTGTGAGCTCTCCATCGCCGGTCGCTATTTGGTTTTGGTACCATTCTCCGACACTGTCAATGTATCTAAAAAGATTCGTAGTGCAGAAGAAAGAAAAAGATTGGTTCGCCTCATTACCTCCATCAAACCTGCCAATTTTGGTGTTATCATCAGAACGGTAGCCGAAAGTCAGTCAGTTACAGAACTTGATAAAGATCTGAGAAATCTCCTGACTACTTGGGAAGATGGAATGAAGAAGCTCAACAAAGCCAAAAACCGGGATAAAATAATTGGAGAGATGAGTATGGCTTCCTCTATTATCAGAGACCTACTCAACGAATCGTTCGATGCAATCACCGTAGAGGATGAATTGATCTATGATCAAATCAGGTCTTATATCAGGTCTATTGCCCCTGAAAAGGAAAAAATAGTTAAGCTTTTCAACGGAAAAGCAAAGCTCTTTGAAAATTTTGGAATAGAAAAGCAAATCAAAAGCTTGTTTGGTCAGACTATAAGTCTTCCACAGGGTGGCTATCTCATTATTGAGCATACTGAAGCCCTTCACGTTATAGACGTAAACAGTGGAAACAAGTCCAACCAGGAAAGCGAACAGGAAATGACGGCTTTAAAAACCAACCTGGTCGCAGCTAAAGAAATTGCCAGACAATTGCGCCTCCGGGATATGGGAGGAATCATCGTCATTGACTTCATAGACATGAAAAAAGCTGATAACAAAAAAGCTATTTTTGATGCCATGAAAAGTGAAATGTCGGATGATAGGTCCAAAAACACTGTACTGCCACTGACCAAATTTGGTCTGATGCAAATTACCAGGCAGCGTGTAAGACCGGAAGTCAACATTGTCACCAAGGAAACCTGCCCTTCATGTAATGGAACAGGAAAGATCCAAGCCTCTATATTGGTGGCTGATCAATTGGAAAAAGACCTTGAGCACATAGCTACTATTCAAAATGTTTCTAACATCCACATTGGTCTACACCCTTATCTTTATGCCTACTTCACCAATGGGCTGATTTCACAAAGAGTAAAGTGGTTTTTCAAATACCTTAAGTGGGTAAAACTGATAAAAGATTCTTCCCTACCTGTGACGGAATACCGATTCCTAGACGAATCAGGTGAAGAAATAGAACTAACTGTAAAAAGCGAGACTGAATAGTCTCGCTTTTTTTATGCTTTTTTAGAAAAAAGTCAGTTGTAAATTAAACCCAGCCTCAGTTTTAGTCATTTCTGTATTTTACCTGCAGTCCCCTCAAAAAATACCTCAAAACCTGATCTTTGCAGTCCCGGTATTGGCTTTGAGTGGGTTTTCTGAAAATTGCACTCAATTCATGCTTGGAAAATCTGAAATCAGCATCATCAAGGATCTGAAGAATGTCCTCGTCCTTAAGTTCCAAGGCTATCTTCAATTTTCGGAATATCGTGTTATTGTTTAGCCTTTTTTCAGGGACAGGTTCTTTTCCGTCCTGTTTGCCACGATGCTTGATGATAAACCCATTTAAAAAAGCGGCCAAATCTATATCATAAATCGGCTTATATGCTTCATCTTCTTCTTTTTTGAGCCAATTGCTTACCTCTTCCCTGTCGGTTTCTCTTCCTCCCTGCTTAAAAAGCTTTATCATTTGATCGTCACCATAATCAAAGGTGTACCTGAGAGACTTTAAAATATCATTGTTATTCATATTGCAATTTAAACCGTACTGAGCAAAATTCCCGAAGGATTTCAGATTTCATTAATGGGAAATTTTTGGACGCAGGGGAGATATACCCAATCAAACTGAAAAAATCAACGCTATGGACTCAAGTAATGTAATTTCTGTCAACTCAAGTCCTCAAGAACTCCCTTTTCAAAGGGTATTTACCGGACAGAATAACTAAGACGCATGGTAATAGAAGCTGTTTTTTCTTTTGAACTTGTATTGAAGGTCCCTCCCCAGGAATACTCCTCATTGGAATTTTGGCCGGTAATCTGAAAAATACCCATGTTGGCTGAAATCAATTTACCTAAAGTAGCCCCCGAATTCTCTGCGATTTTTTCCGCCCGCAATCTCGCATCTTCGGTAGCTTTGGAAATCATCTCTATTTTCAGACTTTCTAATTGGGTGTAATAATACCTGGGTGCTTGAGAATAAAATTTGACTCCTTGGAGCAAAAGTTCTGTGACCTCTCTTGAAACCTGTTCTACTTTTTCTATGTCTTTGGATTCTATCTGAAGAGACTGATTGAGCTGATAACCTCTTAAAGTCTGTCCTATATAGTTTCCCGTACTGCTATAATTTTGCTCATACATAGGATTGGTGTTGACTGCATTAAAAATGACCTGTGTCTCAGGAATTCCCTTTGAAACCAAGTATTCAAGGACAGCTTTTCGATCCTTCTCCAAATCTGCATAAGCATTTTGTATATTTAAATTTTCTCTGCTGAAATTCCCTTCCCAGACGACTAAGTCAGAACTGAAATTTTGCTGCCCCAAGCCGGTGACTTCAATGGCGCCAGAACGCTGATGCCTATTGATAAAAGCATTACCTAGTAAAGCTGAAGCCACAATAATAGCCAAGGAAAAAATAAAGGCTGATAAATGCTTTTTCATAGATAGGGATTAAATGACTTCGTCAATTTACATTAATCTTTGCTTGAAATCCACCTCTTTGGGATTTTCTAAGTTTATCAGGTAGCCGTTCACCAAGGCAAATTTCAACTCTCCGTCTTTGGCTAGGAAAAAATTGGGAGCATTTCCAATACTTATCATTTCGGGAATCTCAGTTTGATTTTTGAGTACCAATAAAGGCAATCCGTGTAATTCGTCACCTTCCTTCACTTTTATAGCCAAAAAGCCCTCTCGAAGAAGTTCAAAAGATTTCTCCTTACTGATTGCGTCTGAACTCTCAAAAGTCTCTTCGAATACTTTCCCCTGTACAATTTCAAAACCTGACGCATCCAATTCTTCATACCCGTAAAAAATGGATAGGTCTCCCATATCATCTATGGAACCCGTAACATAAAAATCCCCCTTTACGTCAGACTCTTTTCTCTTTATTCCAATATCGGCTTTGTACTGGAAGACACCTTTGCTGAGCTGGAGGTTGCGGATAATCACATCCATCAGGCGGAAGGAATTATCAGGGATCGCATAGTAAGTTTCTAGGCTGTACTTCCCGTAACTTTCATTGGCTATCTGCTGTAATGCATGCAGCATAGCCAAGAAATTCAATTTTCTTATTTCCTGTTTTTCGGGATCGTTTGGAAATCCACCTGACTCAATAAGAATGGTACTTGTTCCCCATTTCTGAATATTGTCTCCGAATGCTCTAGGTTCAAACGCATCGTTGTATTTACCTACATGACCAGGTACCACTTCCTGCAATAATTCATTCATGCCTGCAATTACCTGCATAGCCCTTTTTCTTACGTCATTTACTTCCGTCTCATAATTAAAAGCAGGCGCCAAAACCGAGATTGTAGCAGGTTTTTCGGTATCTCCTACAGTGTAAAATGTAGATTGATCATGTAAGTTGAAGCCAAATTCCGGAGAAAATGAGTCTCTGGCATTTTTCAGCAATACTGCTTCCGGAGAAGCAAGGCTGATTGCATCCCTATTCAGGTCAATGTCAAGTGCATTTCTTCTGATCCACCTGTCCATTCCATCAGGATTTACTATGGGGATAAATCGTATGGTCAGTTCATTTTTCAAAAAAGTTCTCAGCTCATCATAGTCATCATCTTTTCCTTCAATAAAATTGGAAAGATCAAACAGGGCCATGGTAGCGGTACTTTCATTACCATGCATCTGAGACCAAAGCATCACCTTGGTGGGGCCATTCCCCCAAGTCATTTGAAATATGCTTCTACCCTCCACAGATTTTCCGATTTCTTCTACCTGAAAATCATCATTCGCTCTGTCCCTGATCAATGGCATCACCTCAGCATGTTTAAACCTCCTTTGCGAAACACTTTCTTCTTTGTACTTTTCATAGGCATCAAAAAGTTGCGAAGAATCCAACTCCTGGAATTTTTTCTCAGGCTGACAAGCTCCAAAGAGAATCAATATTGAAAATAACGATAAGGCAGTATAAGAGAAGATATTGGCTTTCATAAACTAAGTTTGCTTGTATTTATTACGCTAAGTTAGGAACTTAGCCAAAAAAATAGATTTACTTTTGCCATATTCAGAAAAATTTAAAAATGAAGCTTTCGTATTTTATTAAAGATCTACCCCTAAAACACACCTTTACGATCGCCCATCAAAGCCGTGATGTACAGGATACAGTGATTGTCAAATTGGAGGATGGGGACTTTTATGGGCTTGGTGAAACCACCACCAACCCGTTTTATGGGATGACAGCAGAAAATATCTGTGAAAACCTGCAGGCAGTTACAAGAAAAGTCGAATCCCTGGATTGGGAAAATCCTGCTGCCCTTTGGGATTTATGTAAAGATGATTTTTCTAAAAATCCCTTTGCTCAATGCGCCTTGGATATGGCCGCATGGGACTATTACACAAAGAAAAAAGGGAAGAAATTGTATGAGTACCTTAATTTGGATCCAAAAAAAATACCAACCACCAACTTTACCATCGGAATAGACAACGTAGCAAAAATGGTAGAGAAGATGAAAGAGGTGGATTGGCCATTGTATAAAATCAAACTGGGAACTGATCATGACCTTGAAATCATCCGGGAACTGAGGAAACATACCAATTCCGTTTTCCGCATTGATGCCAACTGTGCCTGGACAGCCGACCAAGCAATTCTTTATTCTGAAGAATTGCTAAAGCTCAATGTGGAATTTATGGAACAACCCTTGGGGAAGGATGATTTGGAGGGGATGAAGGAGGTTTTTAAGTACTCCAAACTGCCCGTCATCGCCGATGAGAGCTGTATCGTAGAGTCTGATGTAAAAAAGTGTTCGGGACTTTTTCATGGTATCAATATCAAATTGGTAAAGGCAGGAGGAATCACCCCTGCTTTACGCATGATAGAAGAGGCAAAATCACTTGGCATGAAAACAATGGTAGGCTGTATGACAGAATCCTCCGTAGGCATCACTGCCATTGCGCATATTGCTCCGCTTTTGGATTATGTGGATATGGATGGAGCAATGTTGCTTTCCAAAGATATCGCCAAAGGGGTGAAAATTACCCCTGAAAAAGTCACATTTCCAGAAGGAAATGGAATAGGGGCGGAGTTGGTTTAAAGGATATTGGAAATGATATTTATGGATATTGGGATACTAATTACCATGTATCTCAAATTCACATGCCGGTTGGATATAGATTGATATTGTAGTAAAAAACTATAGGCTTATGAGCTACCAGATTGAATTTACTGATCAAGCTTGATTTGAAAAGTTAAAGAAATCAGTAAATATTTGAAGTGAAAGTTCTATTCAACTGATAACTTTAAAAATGCCAATTCATCATCCATATTCTCGAAAATCCAAATCTGCCCGTCTTTGACAAAATGTTTTAGCGGCTTTTTATTCAGATTTGGCACCAATGACTCAGCCACTAAATTAAAATCCTTGTCAAAAACACTTAAAAAAACATTTGCTCCAATTGGCTTGAAGGCTCCGTTTTCTTCCTTATCATCTCCAAATTTTTCCATGGTGGAAAACCTGAGGTAACGTTCGTTTTTAGGATCCCAGAGCATCTTTCCATAATTGATGTCCTCATCAATTTTTTTACTGACTTCCCAGTGTTGGCTTGACTGGAAATCTACCTGTTTTGGAGGGATGTATGTTTTCTTACTTCCTATCAAGGGTCCATCCCAAGACTTAAACATTAGGCCACCTGATGAAAAATCGTGTATGTAGGCTTCATTAAAAACCAAATTGCTTACTACAATTATATTTCCTGCATCTAGGCTGTGCGTTCCTGTGCCAAAAGCACCTACAAACTGACCTTCATACATCAGCTCAACAGCATAGTCATCTAGATTTTTTAATTCTGGAAGCTCGATTTTTTTGTAAGTTTCTTTGTCAATATCCAGATCTAATAAAAAATAACTTCTGTCCTCCCATTTAATGTAAAATCCAACATACCGGTTTTTGTCATTGGGGTTTTCATACAGTGCCATCAGAAATGCATCCGATTCCTTGATTTCATCCGCAGTGATTTTATCAAGATTTAGGTTTTTTACCAGTTGCCCACCCTGGTCAAATACAGCACTTAGTCCATAAGACCAGATCATAATTTGTTCCTCCGAGGTGATGGAAAAATTGGAAATAAATGTTCCTATTCCGTTTGGGCCTTCTTTTTCAAACTTGATCTTCTTATCTAAAACAAGCCTATCCAAGTCAATTTTTTCAAGCACGGCATCGTTTCTGTTGAAGTTGAAAAGGTATCTGCCATCTGCTGAAATATCAGAAAGCCAAAGATTTTCCCTCAAGTACAGAAAATCTTCCCCGGCATCCACCATCACCGTATCCATACTGATGGTAAGGTCTTGATAAATATTTCCGGATTCCTTACCGTCATTGCCTCCACATGCGGCCAAAAAGATCGCTGAAAGTCCAAAAATCAGCTTTTTCATAGTTGCTGTGGTTTTTGATTTCTCAAAAAGAAGCTAATTAAAAGTTTACCTAAAATGGATTATAAATTTGGTAAACAATAAAGTTTAAACTAAAACTCCCCTCTATATTAAACGAAACCTATAAAACATCCAACAACTTATAGTTTAAAAATTTTCTTTTTCTGAAGCGGTGGTGTTGTACCAAATGGAAATATGCCGTTGGTAAGACCTTGGCTTCTCCGTAGGCTCAAGATATCGATGATTTTCGCTGATATCCACGTTGCGGATTCGTTGCAAGAAATAAATCTGCGAATATCTGCGTGATTCCGATTCTCGGAACAAGTTCCTCGGGACTAAAAAATAAAAGAATATGCAAGCAGTGAGTGAAGACACTCACTGCGGCGATATCCCTTCCCTAACTTCGGAATGTTGTTGATACAACTGCACCATTCAAAATCTGTGTTAATCTGCGCCATGTGTGGTTAATTTATTTTCAGTGATCCTCAGATCTTTAATTAACCGCTGATCCACACAGATTTCCACAGATGTCTGCGGCCGCTGTTCCTGTCTCCACGAACGGCTTGAGGGAAATATGTCTCACTCCGTTCGACATGGCATGGTGAAGCTTTTCACTCTCTTTGCCTTCTGCGCAATCCCGATTCGGGACAAGTTATGCGTGAACCCTTTTTTCTCCCTTACCTAAAAAGCCTCTCCAATAAAGAAATAAAACCCGGTTCCTTCCTGCGTGAAAGCCACATCAAGCCGGGTATAGATATCTTTTTTGGGAAAAAGTAAAAAACGTAATCCACCACCTGCCGACCAGACTACTTTATGAATCGCTGCCTTGGAAAAATCAGGGAAAACTGTTCCTGCTCCTGCAAAAGCAGCAGCCCCCAATCTATCGGTAAAACCTAAAGGCAATGGCAGCATCCTGAACTCTACCTGCGTAGCGATTTGATTTCTATCTCTGAATCGACCTAGATAATAGCCCCTCATCATACTGTCACCACCCATTAAGGCCAGTTGATTGAAGGGAACCTCTCCCGTATTGAATTGCCCAAGAAGTTGTGCCGCGATGACATTATTTTTGCCAACAGGTCGGTAAATCCTATTGTCTGATATGATGGTTTGAAAGCCGAAGTCGCTGAATGCCGGCATATATTTGAGGTAGGCTAACTCGGAAAAAATCCCTTTGCGTACGTTGAGGACATTATGGCGATCATCATAAACCAGCCCCAAACCCAAACCAAAATTATCTGAACCTTCGTTGCCAAGAGGAAGATTGATATTCTGCTGTTCACTGGCAATTTTGAAATCCACGCTCGAAATCCTTTGGTAATCAAATTCCAAACCAAAATATAGGTTTTTCCTCAGTTCACGAAGCACCCTCTCTTTGATCAGAACCTGATTGGCATCGACCAAAGCAATATAATCCTTCGGGGAATCCATGCCTATCCCATGGTAAAAAAGAGGGAAACTCTGAATCCGTATCCGCCCCAAAAAAAACCATTTATCCAAGTCAGAATAAATAGCATGATCAAACCAAATCCCGTATTGATTTTCAAGAGTAACAAAAGTGAAGCCGTTGATTTCACTGAGCCTGTTGGTGGTATCTCTCTTAGCGTAATATACATAAAGGGAGGAAAGACCTATTTCCCAGCTGGTTTCAGGTGCATAAGCAATGGTTGGATAAACCAAAAATTGGGGTTTACTGATATCCGAAGTATCCATTAAAATACTATTGATGTACCGGGAAAAAAAACTCTGCGCCTGAACGTATTCTGCAGAAAGCAGAATAAGGAGCAGGGGTATCAGTAATCTTTTAACCATGGCATTCATAAAATTGAAATCGAGCATACACCGGGAGTATCTCTATAAGGAGTGAGGGGACATCATGCTAAGTTCCTTTGACAAAAAGAAAACTCTTATAAACATAAGAAATGTAAAGCCAAAGTTCTAAATCGTCTAATAAAGGATCATCCTATTTTTCAGTTTAGGCCATACCTGCTATTTGAACCTGACCATCTTGCCATATGCTTTGGAGGTCATCTCTTGGGGAATATTATCCGAAATCTCCCTATAAAGTAATTCTACAAGCTTTTTCTTCAAAAAACTCCTGGTCAAAATAATGCTTACTTCTCTCGTAGGTTCTTCGCCTTCAAACTTCCTCAACCTACTTCTTTCTTCTTCATTTAAAGAAATGGTTGCCAATTCAGGCAATAGAGTTACCCCTGTGTACTGATTAACCATATTTCTCAAGCCTTCTAACGATCCACTTTCGTAATGGAAGTTCATCCGTTCAAACTTGGTTTGGTCACAAAGATTAAGTACTTGGTCTCTAAAACAATGTCCATGTTGAAGCACCCACATATCCTCAGGTTTTAAGTCAGAGACTTTCAGTTCCTTTTTTTCCAAGAGCTTATGGTCTTTGGATAAATAGGCGTAGAATTTTTCATAAAAAATGGACTTCTCCACAATTCCTGGCTCGGAAAGAGGCGTAACAACTATTCCCAAATCCAACTCATCGTTTTTCAATTTTCGAAGAATTTCATCTGTCACGTTTTCTTCCACCTGCAATTTGACTTTGGGGAATTTTTCCAAAAACGATTTGATAAACCTATGAAGAAGATAAGGTGCCAAGGTGGGAATAATGCCTATTTTGATCACACCACTTACATCCCCTTTTAGCTGCGCCAAAAGTTCATATATCCCCTTACTTTCAGAAACCACCCTTTTTGCCTGTTCTATTACCTGCATACCAATCTCTGTTGGAATCACAGGCATTTTTGTTCTGTCAAAGAGGATCACATCCAATTCCCTTTCCAACTTACTTACTTGGGCACTGAGTGTGGGCTGGGTCACAAAGCAGGACTCTGCCGCATGACCAAAATGCCTTTGCTTGTCTACTGCGATGATATACTCTAGCTGTTGGATTGTCATAATATTTAGAAAAAAGCCACCATACTGTATAGAAGCCCATTTTACCGGGTGTGGCAAATATAAAAATCTTTTTCTTTTTATTTAGATTTGATTTAAATAATGATTAATTTCGCCTTCAAATTGATATCTATTATGTTGAAAACAATCCTAAAAACAACACTAATAACCATATTCGGAGCCATCCTGTTTTCCTGCGGAAGCGGAGAAAAAGAAGATGTAGTCAATGTGTATACGCATAGACATTACGAAGCAGATCAACAGCTGTTTGACAAGTTTACCGAAGCCACCGGCATCAAGGTAAATGTCGTATCTGCCTCTGCTGATGAACTTATCCAAAAACTGGAACTCGAAGGAGCAAGTTCTCCTGCTGACGTTTTGATTACAGTAGATGCTGGAAGGTTGCATAGGGCAGAAGAAAAAGGATTGCTTCAATCGGTTTCTTCAGAAACTTTGGCGTCCAATATTCCTTCCAAATTTAGAGATCCTGATGGATTTTGGTTTGGTTTGACTTACAGGGCTAGGATCTTAGCTTACAGCAAAGAAAGGGTAAATCCTGAAGAGCTTAGCACTTATGAAGCTTTGGCAGAGCCTGAGTGGAAAGGTAGAGTACTTACACGTAGTTCTGAGAACATTTACAATCAATCCCTTTTGGCATCTGTAATTGCTCATCATGGTAAAGAGGGTGCTCAAGAATGGGCCACTGCACTTTTAGCCAATATGGCCCGAGACCCAAAAGGTTCGGATAGGGATCAGGTCAAAGCAGTTGCAGCAGGTGAAGGGGATGTAGCAATTGTCAATACTTATTATATCGGAATCATGTTGAATGACTCCAATGAAGAAGAAAGAAAAGCTGCAGAAAAAATTGCAATTTTCTTCCCTAATCAGGATGACAGAGGCACGCATATCAACATTTCAGGTGCTGGAGTTACAAAATATGCTCCAAATAAAGAAAATGCAATCAAACTTATTGAATTCTTATCTAATGCTGAATCACAAGAATTTTTGGCAAATATCAACTTTGAATACCCTGTCAATCCAAATGTGGAATTTTCACCAATGTTGAAAAACTGGGGTGATTTTAAATCAGATGACCTTAACCTTTCAGTATTGGGCGATAACAACAGTGATGCAGTGGTCATCTTCGATCAGGTAGGCTGGAAATAACCCGGAGTTTTGAATACAGTTAAACGCAATTATTATTGGTGGAATAAGTGGACTGGCTACTCATTGCTGATTTTGCTGTTGATAGCTACACCATTATTTACCATTTTCTTCAAATTATTTGAAAAACCAGGAGGGAGTTGGTCGCATATTGCGAACAATCTCCTTTTTGGTTATTTTCAGAACACTATCCTTATCCTATTAGGGGTAGCTGCCCTCACTTTTCTTTTGGGCGTAAGCACTGCATGGCTAGTCTCCAATTATGAATTTCCAGGAAGGCGATATTTTGAATGGTTGCTGATTCTGCCACTTGGATTTCCCGGCTATATCATGGCCTATACCTACGTGGGTATTTTGGACTATACCGGGCCCATACAGGTGTTTTTAAGAAACAGCTTTGACATACACATCAAGGGCAGCTTATTGGATATTATGAATTTGCCAGGTGCCATATTCATCCTTTCCATTACGCTCTTTCCGTACGTATTTTTGATTTCGAGGTCGTCTTTTGTACAGCAGAGCAAGACTTTGCAGGAAGCCTCTTTTTTATTAGGCAGTAACAGGTTTGAGACTTTTTTTAAAGTAGCCTTACCTATGGCTAGGCCGGCAATAGTTGCCGGGATTGCTTTGGCATCCATGGAGGTGTTGAACGATTATGGAACAGTAAAATATTTTGGAGTAAGCACTTTCACCACAGGGATTTTCAGGGCTTGGTTTTCCATGGGAGATGCAGGCACTGCCATTTACTTGGCCGCTATTCTTATGGTTTTTGTATTTGTCATATTATACCTTGAGTCCATCCAAAGAGGTAACAGGCAATATTCTTCGGGAAAAGATGTCCAAAAGCCTTTGGTTAGGTTGCATCCTACCCTGGGAAAGAAAATCTTTTATACAGCACTTTGTGGCTCTATTTTCCTCTTAAGTTTCCTTTTTCCTTTTCTTCAGTTATTACACTGGGTAAGCATGACCTATTCCAAGGTAGTCAACCAGGATTTTTTCCTGTTGATTTTCAGAAGTTTTGGACTAGCTGCCATAAGTGGGGTAATGATCGTTATCCTTTCAATTGTTTTACTTTATGCCTTAAGGTTAAGTCCATTTAGGTGGGTTAAAAACATTACAAAGATAGCCACGCTAGGCTATGCAGTACCTGGAGCAGTGATTGCTGTAGGAGTGATGATACCATTTTTGGCTTTTGACAAATGGGTTTTTGCTACTTTTCTTTCCTCAAAAGCAGCCGGCTTATTTCTATCGGGAACTTTATTTGCCCTAGTTTTTGCTTATATAGTCAGGTTTATGGCAGTAGGCTACAATCCTGTGGAAGCAGGCTTTCAAAAAATAGGAATTCACGTCAATGAAGCAAGTAGGCTTTTAGGAACAAGAAGTACCAAAACCCTCTGGAAAATAGATTTGCCACTTATCAAAACCAGTCTAATCTCTGGGATATTGCTGGTTTTTGTAGATGTATTGAAAGAATTACCCTTAACTTTGATCCTGCGCCCATTCAACTATCAAACTTTAGCTACGAAGGCATTTGATATGGCTACCAACGAAATGATCGCTGAGTCTGCCAATGCTGCCCTGATCATTATCCTGACTGGCATCATACCTATCATTTTCCTTAATAGGCTGATCAAAAAAAGAGAACTTTAGAAAAACAGGATGAGGATTCTTTCACTCAAGCAAATTTCAAAAAAATACCAACAGGCAAAAGATTTTGCCGTCAATGATGTTTCTTTCGAGGTGGAAGAAGGAGAAATACTAGCGCTTATCGGTGAAAGTGGCTCTGGCAAAACCACTGTACTGAGATTGATTGCAGGATTAGAGCACCCCGATGCAGGAAGCATTTCCCTGATGGGTCAGGTGATAGTAGAAGGCAAAAGGTCAGTACCTGCACATGAAAGACAGGTGGGTATGGTTTTTCAAGACTATGCCTTATTTCCACACTTGACCATTTTGGAAAATGTGAAATTCGGCCTCAAAAAAAACGTGAGTGACCCGCTTCAGGTAGCCAAAGATACCCTTAAACTTGTAGGACTCACCGATGATTATGAAAAGTATCCTCATCAACTTTCTGGCGGACAACAGCAACGTGTTGCACTGGCTAGGGCAATCGCGCCCAACCCAAAAATACTCTTGATGGATGAGCCTTTCAGTAATCTTGATGCCATGCTCAAAGATCAGGTACGGGAAGAAATTCGTCAAATCATCAAAAAGACAGGAGTCACCGCAATTTTTGTGACTCATGACACCAAGGATGCACTATCTACCGCAGATAGAATTGCCATCCTCCACAAGGGATACCTTCAGCAGATTGATATTCCAAAAAACCTTTATGAAACCCCTATCAACCCTTACGTAGCCAATTTTTTCGGTAAAAGAAATGAAATCATGGCTGTGCCGAGAGAAGATGGTTTTCACACCACTTTTGGGTTTATTACTGATCCTCTAGCAAAAAAGTACAAAGAAAAAGTCAGGCTGATATTCCGGCCTGAACATGGGGAAGTGGTTCGGAGAGATGGGCAGCAACTCAGCGGTAGGATTGTCAAAATTTCCTATTTTGGAAGCCATCAAATGGTAAAATTAGCCGATGAAGAGGGCAAAAGGGTAACCATCCGGACCAATCCCGGACGGTCATTTGAAGGAATGGAAAGGGCCTTTTTTTACCTATGGAAATACGATGTGGAAGCCGCATTTTAAACACCCGCATACACGATCAAGGAAAGCCCAATTATAAATAAGAGGAACATTCCTCCCAAAAGGAAATTGGTGTTTTTGGGTGCAGTCTTAAATTCTCTCCAGATAAATACCCCCCAAAATGCAGCTACTAAAGTTGCACCCTGACCAAGTCCATATGAAATGGCAGGACCGGCTTTTTCTGCTGCTATGATGCTAAACGACATCCCAACACACCAGATTATCCCTCCAAGAATTCCTACCAAGTGTACCCCAAGCCCCCCTTTGAAATAGTCTGTCGCTTTTAGTGGACCTCCCTCTATGGGTTTGCGCATCAATATGGTATTGAAAATGAAGTTACTGAATAGTATTCCTATGGAAAATATGAATACAGCCCCATAAGGGGTGAACTTTCCTCCTGCTGGATTGCTGAAATCCAAAGACATAGACTGGGCTACAAAAAAGTAAAAGAAGGACATCAAAAACCCTCCTGCCAAAGCCAACATCAAACCTACCTTCGGACTCTTTTGGGAACTCTGTGCCAGCTTTTTATAGGCAAAGGCATCCATGACGATCGCCATCACAACTAAAGCCACCCCAAAAAACAATAGTAAGGGGTCTCCCTGCTTTTCCGAAATATAATTGACAACCACACCCAATACGAGAGCAAGTCCGATTCCAACCGGAAAAGCTACAGACATGCCAGCATAGGCAATCGCTGCCACTATAAGAATATTGGCTAAGTTGAACACGACACCTCCAACAAATGCGAGGGTATAGCTTTTGGAATCAGCCTGAAAAAGATCTTCCATAAAACTCCTTCCTGCATCCCCTGTGCTTCCAAGTGTCAGCCCAAATACCAGGGACAAAAGGACGATTCCTATCACATAATCCCAATAGAAAAGCTCAAATCTCCAAGAAGACCCGGCAAGTTTTTGGGTATTTGCCCAAGAACCCCAACATAGCATCGTAATGATACAAAAAACTACAGCCAGTGAATATGATTCTATGATATACATGACAAGGCTTATTTAGGGTCTACTAATTTGTAATTATCCAGCGTCTGATAAAAGTCCTGCATGACGGCATCTCTATCGAAATTTTCCCAAACCCAGATCTTTCTTGGATTATCTGGTCTTTCCACCCATTGGTTGTCTATCAAAATCGGTGCAGGGATTTCTGATTTTTCTCCCCATTTTGGGTTTTTTAAAATTGCTGCAGCTACCATGTCAAACAATGCTCTTGAGGGAGGGTCACCATGATAATCTATATGCTGAAAAAGGCTGACTGCATAGTCTCCAAAATTATAATACTCACCTCCATGACGGCCTGTGATGGGGTCTTCAATTTGAGGCCCCATGCCGGGCATTTGATCATTGATTTCGGATTGGGTGACCTTTACGGCATCTGTTCCGCTGGGCTCTCCATAACGCACCGTCACCATTTCAAATGGAACGTTAGTATTCAAGACATAATTCATGGAAACCGTATCGTTATCTTGATTGTATTCGCCTGGTTTTGGATAGTTGGAACCCAACCAAACTACCCTCATCTTTTGGGCAATGCTAGGGTCTTTTTCTAAAGCCAATGCTACATTGGTCAGCTTACCGACAGCGAGCAGTATCAACTCCTGATCATGACTCCGATTAGCTTGCTCAATAATAAAGTCCACTCCTGCTTTTCCGTCAAAATCAGCGTCACTGATAGTTTCTTTGATATTGGCAAATGAACCATCTGCTCCTTTCAGTAGAGGTATCTGCCCATATCGCTGACCTAATTGAAGAATTCGCTTGGCTTCCTCGTATTGTTCATCTATGTCGCCACCATTAAAAGTCGCATTGACTGTTATTCCTTCCAGGTCAAAGGTTTCGCCATTGACCAGTATATACATCTGGGCAAACTGGTCATCCAGCTCATTGTTGGCATCGGTATCATAAATCAACCTTATTTTTGGCTTTGCTTCTTCTTCAGATTGTTTAGCTTCCTTATTCTCCTGCTGGCAGGAGCATAACAACAGTATGCAGATAATCGGTAAGAGATAGTACTTCTTCATGTGCTTTTAGGTTTATTTTTGTGCTTCTATAATTACTCTTCTGTAAGTGGTGAGTGAAGGGGTTCCATTATCTTCCACTTCCAGTATCACGTGTATGCTTGAATTTCCAATATCCTTGGGTATGATTAGTTTTTGCATGGGCTGGGAGGGAGATGATATTTCGAAATTTCCCGTATAGCTATCCGCCATATTATACCTGAACCAATTGAAGGAAAGAGCATCTTCATCTGGATCATAAGATGAAGTGGCATCTAAGGTGACTTCCTCTCCCGGTGCTACAGATAGTTTGATAATCTGATCCGAAGGATAGTCAGTGATTACGGCTACAGGCTCGCGGTTAACCTCTCCAGGCTCTTTCACAGACCAAAGTAGACGGTTTTTAAAACTGTTTGTAACTGCCATATCCCATCTGCTCAGTTCCTCTTGTGCTACATCACAGGTAGCATAGTAGTTTTCAGGAAAACTACTTCCCATAGGTTTAAACAAACTACCCCAGCTTCCCTGAGTGGGGTCAAGCGGATCATTCAATCCAAAGACTGAACTCAAAAGGTAAAAATAGGAAGGACTGTCTCCCTCACCGCCATTGTCATAAATCTCGGACATGGGTCCATGACCATTAACATCCGCAGGACTTACGGGCTTTTTCCAGTTGGGATCCCTGCTCCATACGTAGTGCCAAAAGTGTCCATTGTCATACATTACTGAACCCAATGTAACTGGTTCATATCCATAGGTGGGGATGGCCGTTCCAAAGTCTGCACAGGTTTCCTCCTGCATTTTTACAAAATCCGCAAAAAACTCGAAGGAGATGTCCTGAAAAAGTATTCCAAACAAGTGAATCTTTGGAAGCAGTTCTCTGAATCTTTCTTCACCGTGTTTTTCGCGAAAACGATACATTGCCTGCACAAGGGTGATGGTTCCTCCCCAAGCTTGTACGAAAATATGCCGCTCATCATCCTTTTCGAAAATCTCTACCAAAAAGTCACTGCCTTCAGAATCTTTAGGTTCCTGATTAGGGGTCATTCCTTCACCAATCCAATCATGGTAATACACAGAATCCCACGAACTTGTCACATAGCGTTCTGCTATGTTGTCAGAAAATTCCAATGTATTGGTTAGCCAAACAATAGGCAATGCTCCTCGTCCTTGTTTGGTTATTGCCATCAAATCTTCATATTCGGGTAGATCCGGATCATGCTTGTGCAGTTGAGGTAACTCGTCTTTATAAGCACTTAAAATAGACATGGCCTTATCCCAAGGCCCCGTTTCGTCGTGTTTAAAGTCAGGAAGCTGATTGGTGACTACCATGGCTTCCAAATCAAAATAAGAAGCATAGTACAAATACCTGATTAAAGAATTGCCATCGTCATGGGTCATATCCGTCAGAATTACTGTTCGGATTTTTTCTTTTTCCAAAACCTTCCCCTTTTGATCCGTAGATTCACAAGCGATTAGGAATAAAATCAAGATAGGAAGAAAAGGTAGGCTTTTGGTCATTTGATTTTGGTCTAAATTGTTCTACAAAGCCATTTCTGAGCTTATTGATAATATTATAGGTACATCTTGAAAGTTGAACTTAAATGAAGAATTTCATTCAAAATCCACCATAGGGCCACCAAGGGTTTTTGTAATAGGGAGATTCCACCATTACCTCCTGGCCTTTTGTCATGTATATAAGTCTAACCTTGATCCAATGGGTTGAAGATAGGAATTCATTTTCCAGGTTTTTTGTGGATAACTCTTTTGTTAATTCTGAATAGGTAGCCACTACCTGATTGTTAATTATCACTTCAAAGCTTTGGATGACCATTGCACCAGGTACATTTTCCATTTCCACTTGGATGGATTCCCCGATTTTCTCTGAAAATTTCAAATCCAAATAGGGAGTACCTTCACTTCCGGTGATCTCTGCCAATAGTTTGAAAAAATCCCTCTTACGATCAGAAGAAAGCTGCCAGTTGACAGGAATACTTTGGTATCCCTGATTGTAAAGCTCATTTTCTTCGGGTAATCTAAAATCAAAAAAGCCCCAGCCAGTATAGCTTCGGACGCTTGCTGCAAAGTTGTTTCCTTGATCCTCC
This sequence comes from Mongoliibacter sp., assembly GCF_007692705.1. Classification (GTDB taxonomy): domain Bacteria; phylum Bacteroidota; class Bacteroidia; order Cytophagales; family Cyclobacteriaceae; genus Mongoliibacter. The sequence continues at coordinate 18,719 of NZ_REBN01000161.1, read as the reverse complement.
CAACCTTGATTTGGATTTCTCCATGGAATATCATCTTCATTATTCACCAACGGCTTTGGACTGTACACATTTTTTCTGCGGATTTCTTCAGAGATCTCTGCTATCCTATTTGGATCATCAACTCCATTGCCATGAATTAATATAAAGTCTGAAGCTTCCACGATTTTGTCTGTAGGCACATGGCCTCCTGCCAAAGAAGTGGATACATATAAGCTCCTTCCATACTTTTCTTGTTCTTTGGCCAGCATGATCAACTCGGGCACCCTGTCACATTTGAGAATATCATGATCATAGGCTCCTACAGAACACTCATTATTGATTTCGATAATGACATTGGAATAACCTTTCTCCAAAACCCAAGTCACAGCATTCCTGACTGCGTTTTTGACCGCTCTTTCATCCTTTAAATTCTGGTCTTCGCCAAAATAAAAAAGGCCCAAAATGACCACCATTCCCAATTCATCTGCACGGTCAAGGATCCGTGCTGTTCTATGCATAAAAGAATCCCTTAAAGAGCCGTCTGGATTGAATGCAGAATTGTCCCAGGGAAAATTATTGCAATAACCAAAAGGGCACCCTCCCTGAAGATTCAGCGTAAAACCCATCAAGCCATGGGCATACCAGGCAGGCATGGCTTGGATAAACTCATCTGTGTTGCGGTCGGGATCCCATTCTTGGGTATCAGGATAGGCCCACTGCCCACGAGTATCCTTATTAAGGTCATCAAAAACTCCCTGAACCATTCTGGAATTAAACAAAAGGCCTTCAATAGGAAATGCTTCACCCTCTGCCGTATTCCATACTCTACCCTCAAAGATTGGTTTTCCATTAATATGGAATTTTTCACCTTCAATACTTACTGCTGTCTTCCTTTCGGTTTGAGCAAAACCTGAGGAGAGAGAATTGAAGTTAAGGAATATAGAAATATAGAAGAGAGCGAATCTGATTTTCATGATTTTAGTCGGAAATAGAAGCTTATTTCAATTCTCTCAAATGGGGAATAGAAGACTGGGCACCTAGCCTTTGAACAGAAAAGGTAGCTGCCTGCATTGCAAAATGAACTGCATCATTTATCCCTTTTCCTTGACCTAAGGCAACTGCCAAAGCACCGTTAAAGGTATCCCCTGCGGCTGTAGTATCTATGGCTTTTACTTTTTCAGTGGGCAATAAGCCATGATAATTTTCAGAATACACATATGCGCCGGAAGCCCCCATTGTTAGAATTACATTTGATACCCCTTTGGAAATAAGGACAGCCGAGGCTGCTTTTGCTGAACGCTCATCTATGATTTTGATGCCTGTAAGCAATTCCGCCTCTGTTTCATTAGGAGTAAGCATATACAAACCATCATAATATTCAGGCCCTAAGTCTGTTGCGGGAGCAGGGTTGAGAATCAGTTTTTTATCGAATTTTTTAGCCATTTGCAGAGAGGCCAAAACCACACTCAGCGGGATTTCCAACTGAATTAAAATGACATCTGCCTCCAAAAAATGTTTTTCTGCAGCCTGAATGTCTTCTTCTCTGATATGATGATTGGCTCCTGGTGCTACAATAATTGTGTTTTCTCCTTTTCCATCAACTGTGATCAAAGCTACACCACTAGGTTGATGAGGGTTTTGTCTGATTTGGGAAATGTCAATGCCTTCTTTTTTGAAGTTTTCCAGATTGGTTTCTCCAAAAACATCAGTGCCCAATTGCGATATAAAACATACAGATCCACCCAACCTTGCTGCCGCCACTGCCTGATTGGCCCCTTTTCCTCCAGGAATAAGAGAAAAATTTCCACCCATGATTGTTTCTCCCGGTTTTGGGAAATGACTGGTCTGAATTACCATGTCCATATTGGCACTTCCGATGACAAGAATTTTGGGAGAATCTGGCATTACCTTACAAATAAAGATTAAGGCCCTTTATCAAACTGTAGCTGAAGCTCTGGCCTTTTTAGGTTTTTTAATTTTCAATAAAGCACTTTTTAAAGTAATATTATACTGCGCTTATTTCTAACTAGCAAATAATTATATGATTTCAGGCTAAAGTAAGTGATGAGCGAATCAACCTAAACCCATTGTAGCATGAAAAACAATAAGTTTACTTTTTCCAGAAGAAAATTTCTTGGAACATCCCTTTTAGGTGCAGCCGGATTTTCCTTTCTCCCAGGATGGTCTGAGGCATTTCCTCAGAGACTCTTTGCAGAAGACATTCATCAGGTAAGATTAGGCTTCATAGGGGTTGGCCGTCAGGCCATGGGAATTCTCAATGGCATGATGCGCATCCCGGGTGTAGAAGTCAAAGCCTGTGCTGATGTTTATGAGATCAAAAGAGAGCGATTCAAACAACGCTTCGATAGGATAAGCAAAGAATTGGGATCAAATTCTTCGAAAGTAGATGTCTACTCAGATTACAAAGAACTGTTGAAAAGAGAGGACATTGATGCCGTAGTCATTGCTTCACCGGATCATTGGCATGCATTGATGGCCATTGATGCCTGCAAAGCAGGTAAGGACGTATATCTCGAAAAACCACTTACGCTTACCATTCGAGAAGGGCAGGAACTTATAAAAGCTGTGCGAAGTCACGGAGCTGTATTGGCAGTGGGAAGTCAGCAACGTTCTGATCTCAATTTCCAACATGCAGCCCGTATGGCACTCAAAGGTAAAATCGGCAAAATCAATCAGGTATTGGTGCATGTAGGCCAACCCGAACACCCCAAACCCTACGACCTTGAAGAGCAAGCTATCCCAAGTGGCTTGGATTGGAAAGCCTGGCTTGGCCCTTTACCCCATATGCATTTCAATGAACAACTGAATCCCCCTATTTCTTTAGATCCGGAGGAAAATGAAAAACTTTGGGGTGCCTGGCGCTGGTTTAGAGAAACCGGCGGAGGATATATGACTGATTGGGGAGCACATATGTTTGATATTGCGCAGTGGGGCCTTGGCATGGATCGAAGTGGTCCTATAAAAGTAATTCCCGGAACAGAAAATAGCCCGCTAACTTACAAATATGCCAATGGCGCAGACATGATTGTTGGGCCCTTTGATGAAGGCAGGCAAGGAGTGAAATTCATAGGCGATAAAGGCTGGATCAAGGTCTCAAGAGGAAATTTTGAATCTTCAGATCCTTCCCTTAATCCAACTATGGAAAGGCCAAACTTGGGATATTCAGCTCATTATTGGGATTTTATTGATTCCGTCATTAAAAGAAAAGACCCTATAGTACCCGTAGAGGTTGGTCATAGTACCTGTGTCATCTGTACCATAGGAAATATTGCCAATGAATTGGGAAGACCTCTGGATTGGGATCCTGACAAACAAACATTTCCTAAGGACTGGGAAGCACAGTCGAAAATGCACTACAATTACGAGAACGGTTATACACTTTAAACCCATATACCATGAATAACAGAAGAGCATTTCTAAAAGCCACAGGAGCCTTAGCTGTAGGGGCCTTGTTGAAGCCATCCGATCTTTTTGCAGGTCTTCCTGCTAAAAAACCAATCGGACTTCAACTTTATTCTGTACGCGCCGATATGCGAGAAGATCCTCAGAATACACTGAGAATGGTTGCATCCATAGGATACAAAACCTTGGAAACTGCCAATTATAGTGAGGGGCTCATTTATGGTATGGAACCAGTATTTTTCCGTAGGTATATTGAAGATCTAGGACTCAAAATGCGGAGTGCTCATGTGGGTGGGCCTCAGTTTGATGGCAGCAACAAAGAGGACTTGATGGATTGGTGGAAAAAGGCAGTATCTGACCATAAGGCTACCGGGGCAAAGTACATCATCAAGCCCTCTATGCCCATCCCAACAACACTCAGTGAATTAGATAAATGGTGTGATTACTACAATTCTATAGGAGAGGTAGCCAAAAAATCAGGAATGATGTTCGGTTTCCACAATCATGCCCGTGAATTTGAGCAAATTGAAGGAAAAATCATGCTGGACTACATGATCGAAAATACAGATGAAAAACTGGTCTTTTATGAATTGGATGTGTATTGGGCTCAAAAAGGTGGACAGGACCCTGTAGATTATTTAAACAAGTACCCAAAAAGGTTTCCTGTACTCCATATCAAAGACGAGGAAGAAATCGGAGCGAGTGGCACCATGGATTTCAAGGATATCTTTGAAACAGCATACGCTCATGGTATGAAAGATTTCTTTGTAGAAGTAGAACGCTACAATTATGAACCGCTTGAAAGTGTCATGAAAAGTTTTGAATACCTGAACAGCTCCTCCTTTGTCAAATAAAGCCTAAGGTATTTTTGATCAAAAAACATGAACTAAGTCTACTTTCAACAGGCTTGATCTGTTTTTTTGACGGTATGCAAGGATATAAGTTTAAGGGAAATCCAATCGCTAAGCCTTCCTGTTTATATCTTGTTGAACATGCGAATTACAGAATAATGGAAATATTCTAAAGGACCAATTACAGTAAAACACGATTTCTATAAATAAACTGCCGATATCGAACTTCCCACGAGTTTTGGGGGGAGTTTCAGTAGCAAGGAAAATCCTTTGCACCATAGCCAGTAATTCACTTGGTAAACCCTATTATTATGAAGACAATAAGATTATCCACAGCTATTCTGAGCTTCTCCATTTTGCTATTTGCATGTGGTGCTCAGGAAGAAAAAACAGATTCCAATGCTTATGAAGAGGTAGAAACTTTTGTTCCAAATCCTCAGGAACTTGAAGAACAAGAGGTATCCAAATTGGCCATTGGTGACAAGGCTCCATATTTCAGGTTACCCAATATAGATGGGAAATTTGTGTCCATAGATGATTTTGAAGATGCAGATGTCTTGGTGATCAACTTTACATGCAATCACTGTCCTACAGCACAAGCCTACGAGGAGCGCTTTATCGATGTGGTAGATGAATATAAAAACAAAAATGTAGCCTTTGTGGCCATTTCACCCAATAGCCCCATTGGATTACTTCCCGAAGAATTGGGCTATACGGACCTGAGTGATGATTTTGAAGCCATGCAGATCCGGTACGAGGATATGAATTACAACTTCCCTTACCTCTATGACGGAGATATTCACGAATATTCACTGGCCTACGGTCCCACTGCTACCCCACATGTTTTTGTTTTTGACAAAGAAAGAAAACTCAGTTACTCGGGAAGGTTGGATGCTTCCGAAAAACCAGGAACAGCAAATGCTGAAGATCTAAGAAAGGCTATTGAAAAAACACTGGCTGGAGAGGCTTTGGATGAAGATGAAGCCATCACCCCGGCGTTTGGCTGTTCTACCAAATGGGCTTGGAAAAACGAATTCACCAAAAAGACAAATGAGGAGTGGAAGAAAAAGCCTGTAGATGTAGAGAAAATCTCACCTGAGGGATTAGCCAAATTACTCAAAAACGAAACTGATGAATTGCTTCTGATCAATTTTTGGGCTACTTGGTGTGGGCCATGCATTGTGGAATACCCGGAGTTCATTGAAATACAGCGTATGTATGGCGATAGAGATTTTCAATTTGTCAGCCTCAGCATGGATAATCCCAATCAAGAGGACAAAGTTCTCAAGTTCCTGAAAAGCAAATATTCGGCAGTCCCCAATTACCTCATCGACACGGAAGATAAGTATGCCGTCATTGATGTTGTAGGAAAAGATTGGGATGGAAGTTTGCCGATAACCCTTTTGATCGAACCGGGAGGAAATATTGCCCACAAAGTCATGGGAGAAATCAAGCCGTTGGAATTGAAGCGGGCTATTGTGGACCACCCTATGATAGGGAGGTATTATTAAAATAATGATATGATAGTGGAAAAAAACAAAATCCCCACAGGTTTGCTGTGGGGATTTTTCGTTTATTGAATTCCTATTTTGCCAGTTCCGGGATTATCCTTAAAACAAAGCCTATGGGGATTTGGAGGAATTATAATACTCTTTCAAACTGACTGAAATAAAAATTTCCTTCCAGTGCAGCATTTTCATCAGAATCAGAGCCATGTACTGCATTGGCCTCTATAGATTTAGCGAATATTTTTCTAATGGTTCCGTCTTCAGCTTTGCTTGGGTCAGTAGCACCGATAAGCTTTCTGAAATCTTCCACTGCATTGTCTTTTTCAAGGATAGCAGCAATGATAGGTCCGGAAGACATGTATTTGCAAAGGTCTGCATAAAAAGGCCTTTCCTTGTGGACTTCATAAAATTTACCTGCAAGCTCAGAAGTCAATTGAGTAGCTTTCAATGCTACAATTTTGAATCCAGCCTCTTCTATCATTTTCAAAATAGCACCAGAGTTACCTGCTCCAAATGCATCAGGCTTAATCATGGTGAATGTTCTTTTTCCTGCCATTGTCGTTTTATTTTTGAAGTTTTAAATCAGGGTGCAAAATTAGTTTAATTAGTCGAAACTCCATGTAAAGGTTATGAAATCTAGCTTATCGTCTTCAAATTAAGTCCATTATGCAGATTGGGAAATTTAAAAAATTATCCTGACCTTTGCGGACTATGTCTCTCTGTAGAGGACGTATTAAAGCAATCAAATGCAAGAATTAGAGTCATTTAAAGAAGTACTTTCCACCCCTAAAAAAGTTGTCATTACCACCCATCACAAGCCCGACGCTGATGCTTTGGGCTCATCTTTGGGTATGGCTAACTTTCTTATCAAGAAGGGGCACAAGGTTACTGTTATTACTCCATCTGATTATCCCTCATTTCTTCATTGGATGAAAGGTAATGAGAAGGTCATCAATTTTGAAGACAAGGGTAAGCAGGAAATAGCAAAAAAACACATTGACGAGGCTGAAGTTATATTCTGTCTTGACTTCTCCTGTTTGAGTAGAATACAGGATATGCAGGAATCAGTGGAGGAATCCAAAGCCTATAAGGTCAACATAGACCATCATCAGGATCCAAAGGATTTTGCAGATTTTAGGTATTGGAGCACCAAGGCGGCAGCTACCTGTGAACTGGTTTTTGAACTGATTGCGAAGCTCGGAGAGAAAGCTGCTATTGATAAGGATATCGCCGACTGTCTTTATGCAGGTATAATGACCGATACAGGAGGCTTCAGACATCCCAATACCACCAAAAATGTTCACCTTATTACTGCGGAATTGATTGAGATGGGTGCTGACAACAGTAAGATTTCCCGCTTAATCTATGACACCAACAGTATCAACAGGCTCAAGTTTATCGGTTTTGCGATCACCAGGAGGCTTATAATCCTTGAAGACCTACAGACGGCATATTTTACCATCAGCAAAAAGGACCTACGTAAATACCACTCCAAAACCGGTGATACTGAAGGTTTGGTCAACTACGCCCTTTCTTTGGACGGGATCAAAATTGCTGCTTTGTTTACAGAAAGGGAAGACGGAGTTAAAATTTCCTTCAGGTCTGTTGAAGATGTTGCTATTAATAAATTTGCGGCAGAATATTTTGATGGGGGTGGTCATAAAAATGCTTCAGGCGGAAAGTCTCCTTTAGGCTTGAAGAAAACTACAGAAAAATTCGAAAAACTAATTAAAGAAAATCAAAAAACGTTGTTCAATCAATTAGAACTCATCCATGAAAAAAACTAAATCACTTTTGTACTCCTTGGCATTTGCCATTATTGCCTTTGGAACCATGTCTTGTAAAAAGACGCAAACCACTTCTGATGGAATAGAATATACTTACATCAAGGAAGGAAAAGAATCTCCAAAAAACGGTGAGTATGTGCTATATCACCTGATTGTTAAAACCAGTTCCGATTCTACTTTTATCTCTACATATGAGCAGAACATGCCAGGTTACCTCCAATATAATGATTCTCTTCCCAAGCAGACGGGAATGGATGAGATATTCTTGGGTTTGAAAAAAGGTGATAGCATTGCATTTGAATCCAAAGCTGAGAAAATATTTGGTGCAGAGAATGTGCCTTTCTTTATACAGGCAGATGAAAATGTTAAAATAAGAATAGGTGTTGTAGATGTATTGAGTCAGGAGGGATTAGAAACCTATTTCCAAGCTATGCAGGAATCTCAGGCCAAACAGCAGGCTGAGAAGTCCATCAAGCAGTTGGAAATTGATACACAGCTTATCGAAGATTACATTTCTGAAAATAATTTGAACGCCACCAGGACACAATCCGGGTTATATTACGTCATCGAAGAAGAAGGTGATGGAAAAGAGATTGAAACAGGTGATTTGGCATTTGTTCATTATGCAGGTTACTTGATGGATGGAACTCTATTTGACACCAGTATGAAGGCACTTGCACAAGAGCAAGGTACTTACAATGAGTCAAGAGATACTCAGGGAGGTTACGGACCGTTAGAAGTAAGGGTTGGCATGGGACAGGTAATTCCAGGTTGGGATGAAGGTTTGGCCTTATTGACCAAGGGTGCAAAAGCCAAGTTTTTGATTCCGTCTACCTTAGCCTATGGCGACAGAAATGCAGGTGGCCCGATCCAACCCAACTCTGTCTTGATCTTCGACGTAGAAATCACAGACGTTCAAAAATAAACATATGAAAAAATTAAGTGTTTTAGCAATTGCTTTGTTCTTGGTATTTGCGGGTTGTATTTCCGATGATGCTAATCTTGAGGTTCTTTTAAATAGAGATAAAGAAGCCATAGAAAATTACCTTCAGGACAATGCAATCTTATCTGTAAAAGAGTTTATTGACGAGCCTACTGGAATTAGGGTAATCTGGCAAGAGTTGTCAGAGAGTGGGATAAAGCCTGAGATTGGAGATACGCTCTTTGTAAACTATACGGGTAAATTGCTAAACAATAATGTTTTCGATACCTCCATTGAATCCGTAGCAAGGGAAAACAATATTTATAATGCCAATAGACCTTATGAGCCTTTTGAAGTGCTTTTAGGATATGGACAGGTGATTTTAGGCTTTGAATTCGCATTGTCGATCATGGAAGAGGGAGATAAGGCTACCACACTTTTTCCTTCTCTTTACGGCTATGGAAGTGATGACGGAAGACCTGATATTCCTAGAAATTCGCCTTTGCTTTTTGAATTGGAAATTGTAAGAATAGGGAAGATTACTTCTGAAGATGAGGAGGATATATGATTAGATTGAGTAAAGTAGTTTTATTTGGGACATTTCTTGTCTTTGCGATTGCCTGTAATCAAGAGCCCCCAAACTTCTTTGGCCCTACATATGATGTGGACGCCAACTTGGCAAGAGAGGCTCCGATTATTGAGGAATTTCTTCAAACCTACGAAGTGGATAGCATTTCCCGTATTCATGACAGAAACGGAGTAGTTATTATTGTGCAAGAAGAAGGAGATGGGGCGAGACCACAGGAATTTGCACTGGTCTATTGTAATTATGTTACAAGGCTGTTAGATGGTACAATAGTGGACACTAATATGGAGGACTTGGCTATCGAAAATGATATATGGGAAGAAAATAGGCTCTATCGTCTTTTCCAGTTTACATTAGGAGGTGGAGATGCCATTCAGGGATTCAGTATTGGTTTTAGAAATATCAAAAGTGGTTCCAAGGCAATTTTTATAGTGCCATCAGTATGGGCGTATAGAGATCAGGAAAGACCCTTTATACCGGAAGATTCCATACTTATCTTCGAGGTTGAATTCCTCGGAATGGATTAATCAATAAAATACAAAGGCTGTCTGATTAGACGGCCTTTGGTTTTTTATAGGGAAAAATTGAGGGAACTTCATTTTTATACTTTTTATAGACCTCACCATAAATATTGATCAGTTTTTTTTCCTCAAAATATATTCCGATAGGCAGATAAATGATGAGACATATCAGGTGTACAAGGGAACTGAGGAAAGGTGCAAACAGAAGATAACCCAGAAAAATCAAAAACAGACCTGCATATATTGGGTGACGTACCCAAGCATGAACACCTTTCGCGATGAGGGCCTCATTTTCTTCCAAATCATCATGAGGCATCAGTCCGACAAACTTTGCCCCTGAAAAATTTTTAAATGATTTTACAATGATGATGGTTCCGAAGGTGGCAAGCATATAGCCCAGGTATGTAAGGAGGTCTGTACTTGCCAAAAGTCTTTCAGCCGGAATCGTAGCAGCATAAATCAGAATTCCCAGAAAGAAAACACCTGAAAACAAGGTATAGATCAGCCTGTACCATTTATAGCCTGACTTCAGGGAAGATTTTATTTTTTCCTTTGCCTTTAGCGACGCCAAGAAGGTATGCGTGGAATAAAACAGTGCCCAAAGGATTATGAGAATGAGGTATGACATAGATTGATGCGGCTTTGTAATGCAAGTAAATCAAATCTTTAGAAGTTCCCTTGATTAGAGATTTTTAGGTTTCAGTTTTTTGATTGGAAGGGTTTTTCTAATTTGAAGCTTTAAATACCGATGTATGAAAATAGGCCTGATCAAAGAAGGAAAAAACCCACCTGACAAGAGGGTAGCATATACACCTCAACAGATAAAAGAAATACAAGAAAAATTCCCAGGAAGATTTGAATTTCTTGTTGAGTCTAGTCCCATCCGCTGTTTTTCAGATGAAGAGTATAGTGCATTGGGAATACCTGTGGTTGATGATGTTTCCGAATGTGAGCTCCTTATTGGTGTCAAGGAGGTTCCTATTCCCCAATTGATTCCCAATAAGAGATACCTCTTTTTTTCGCATACCATCAAAGAACAGGCGTACAACCGTCCCCTCCTTCAGGCAATCTTGGAAAAAAACATAGAGCTGATGGACTATGAAGTGCTCAAAGATCAAAATGGCCAGCGAACGGTGGCTTTTGGCAGATGGGCAGGAATAGTAGGAGCCTACAATGGGCTATGGACTTATGGGAAAAAGTCAGGACTTTTTGATTTAAAACGAGCTTTTGAGTGTTTTGACAGGGCGGAGATGGAAGAAGAATTGAAGAAAGTACAGCTTCCTCCCATCAAGATTGTCGTGACAGGAACCGGAAGAGTAGGCAAAGGAGTACTTGAGGTTTTGGAAAGTATAAATCTCCGCCAAGTAAGTCCACATGACCTGATTCATTATTATTATGATGAGGCTGTTTTTGCGGTCTTGGACAATGATGATTATAACAGGAGAAAAACAGATGGAGGCTATGAGCAACAGGAATTTTATACTGAGCCTCACAAATACGAAAGTCATTTTCTGAAATATGCCGAAGTTTCTGACATGTTGATTGCCGCAGCTTATTGGGATAATCGGGCGCCTGAGCTATTCACTAGAAAAGATATTGATTCCGAAGACTTCAGTATTTCTGTGATTGCAGACATTACCTGTGATATAGAAGGTTCTATACCTACTACACTTAAGCCCGCAACCATTGCTGACCCCGTATATGATGTGGATCGGGAAACTTTTGAAATTATTGATGCTTTTGGAAAGCAGAACAGTATTTCGGTGATGGCCATAGACAACCTACCAACAGAGTTGCCTAGAGATGCCTCAGAGGAATTCGGGAGTCAGTTGAGTGAACATTTTATACCTGAATTGTTGAAAGAAGAGTCGAAGATCCTTGACCGAGCTACCATTACAAAAGAAGGGGACCTCACGATAGAGTTTATTTACCTAAAGGATTTTGTAGAGGGAAAGACAACAGATTGACATGAAGAACATACAGCGTTTTATAGAACAAACCGTACTCAAACCACAAACCATTGATGCGGATATAGACAAATTGATAATTGAAGCCAAAGAACATGGTTTTGTAGGGATTTGTGTGCCTCCTTTCTGGGTGAAGAAAGCAAGACGGGAAATTGGAGATGCCAATATACAGTTGGTTACTGTAGTGGGTTTTCCATTAGGTTATAATATGACTGAAACAAAAGTCTTTGAAACAGAACAGTCCATCAAAAATGGAGCGGATGAGATTGATGTGGTTTGGTCTACTACTTCTTTTAAAACCGGTATGAATTGGCCAAAAATTGAATTGGCCAAATTGGCTTCCCTTTGCCATGAGCATGAAAAAATCCTCAAAGTGATCATTGAAACGGCCTACCTGAGTGATGAGGAAATCATAGATGCCTGTAAAATCTGTGCCGATGCAGGAGTAGATTATGTAAAGACTTCTACTGGTTTTGCGGCAGATGGTGCTCAGATCCGCCATATCAAACTCATGCGGGAAAATCTGCCTTCTAATGTGGGTATCAAAGCAAGTGGAGGTATCAAGAGCTATGCGCAGGCAATCGCGATGATAGAGGCTGGAGCTGATAGAATTGGTACCAGTTCAGGAGTGGAGATTGTAAAGGAAGCGCAGAGTAATAATTAGGGTGCTTTGAAAACTTCCTCTGTTTGAGGTTTCTGAATTTGGTTGATACCCATTTGCCTTATATCCCCGTCTTTGTTGAAATAAATCAACAAGAAAGGAATGATAAAAAAGGTAAATACAATATATGCAAAGCCTACAAATCGCGTCCTGACGGACTCCCTTCCCAAGTAAGTGGAGAGTTTTACAGGAATTTTTCTAATAGCTGGAAAGGGGAGGAATAGCAGGGCACCAAAGAAGTTGAAAAGGAAGTGAACAATAGCAATGCTGATCGCAGCCTCTGTTTTGTAAATTGCCGCAATGGCTGCGGTGATGCAGGTTCCAATATTCGCTCCTATGATAAATGGAAATGCTTTTACCAAAGAAACTTTTCTATTGGCCACTGCCGGTACTATCAAAGAGCTTGTGACTGTACTTGACTGAACAGCTGCCGTGAAAAATATCCCATACAAAAAAGCAATGTAAGGCCTTTGGAATATGTGCTTGCTGGCATTGTTGTAACTCGGAGACATAAATACTCTGAATACAGATACGGATAGAAACTTGATGGAGGCAAAAACCAAGGCAATCGCCAGGAGCAAGGAAATGAGTGGCTGCGAAATAAGGTTGACCAGCCACATCGTTACCGGCCTCGTGAAGAGTACATTGTAGGTATAGTTTCCATTGTCCGTTACAGTAGTGTCAAAAAAGGTGTTGGTGATGTAAATGGCCATCTGACTGAGAAAACCAAAATACACTTCCAAAGGGAAAAGCACCAATACAGTTAGGATATTGAATATGTCATGTAGCACACCGGCAGAAAGGGCCTTCTTGAATTCATTTTTTTTCATGATAAATGAAAAAGCTACCAAGGTACTTGTGATAGTCGTTCCGATATTTGCCCCCATCACCAAAGGAACAGCTTGCTCGAGGCTCAAAGTCCCCGCTGCAACGACAGCGACTACCATGGCCGTTACCGTTGAGCTGCTCTGAATTAAAGCAGTCATCAACAAACCAATGAAAAGCCCCACAAAAGGGTTGTTGGTAGCCTGAAATAGTTGTTGCGCAAATTCACTGTTGAACTGTACCAGTGAAACTGTCAGCATGTCAATGGAGAGCATAAAAAGTAAAAATGCAAGAAGCATTTTAAATAAAGTAAAAACCTTATTTATTGAAGCGCTGGAATCTTGGATTATGCCCATTTATAGAAAAACCCCTTTTGGGGTTTTGAAATCTGTTTAAATTGACACAAAGTAAAAACAAGGTTTACAATAAATCGGGCTTTTAATATGAAGATTTTGTTAACATTGAAACAGGAATCACAAACAAGGCTTCATTATTATGAAAATATCCCCAATTTTGTCATTCGAAATAAGAATGTAAATTCAATATTAAGTTTATAATAAGAATTTGAGGCCTATACCGCAAAAATTTAATGACAGGGTAAGGTCTCTTAACAATTTGTTAACATAGAAGCCAATTAATCTTCTTTAAATTTGCACAGGATAATTCATCCGACAATTCGACCTTATGGCCAAACTTAAAGACCAGAATATTAATCAGGACGCTTTATCCAAAGTAGCCTACTCACTTTTTGATTTTACCAAAAAAGAAAAATCCTTTCTAGTTATTATCTGTATTCTGATTTCCATCGCTGGGGTCATTACAGAATATACATACCTGTCAATGTGGTTTGGATTTGGCTTGGCTGCCTATTCAGCAATTGCCAATGACAGTATACAAACCATTGGTACCTTCATAGCTTCCAACCATACCAGAAAGTGGTATTGGTTGTGGTTATTTATGGGTTTGATTTTCGTAGGTACCGTCACATACAGCTGGTTTACATTCAATGGAGACGTCAGCTACCAAAGGCTTCAGGTTCCTGGATTGGACAAGGCCCCTGAGAGTTTTGTTTTCCTTCAACTGGCAGCTCCTATTGTCCTTCTGGTAATGACCAGGTTAAGAATGCCGGTGTCTACCACGTTTTTACTTCTTAATGTTTTCACATATAAGGCAGGCACAATAGTAGATGTTGTTACTAAAAGTTTGTTTGGCTACGTCTTGGCCTTTTTTATTGCCATCACAGTATGGTTTGCAGTAGAGCGATTTGTGAAGAACTTCCTCAAAGGAAAGGCTCACCCCGCTTGGTATGTCGCGCAATGGATTACATCAGGAACCTTATGGGCAGTGTGGATCATGCAGGATGCAGCAAATATTGCTGTTTTTCTTCCAAGGCAGCTTGACGTGTGGGAGTTTGTAGGCTATGCAGGCTTTGTTTTCTTTGGTCTTGGATTCCTTTTCTACATGAAAGGGGATAGGATCCAGGGCATCGTAAATGAAAAAACAAAGGTGACTGATGTAAGGGCTGCCACATTGGTGGATTTTGTTTACGCTATTATTTTATTCTATTTCAAAATGCTCAACAATATTCCTATGAGTACCACCTGGGTATTTATTGGGCTTTTGGGAGGAAGAGAATTGGCGATAGCGCTTGCCAAGTCAAAAAAATTATCCAAGAGAAAAGCCAGGATTTTTAGAGCTTATTCCCTGGCCCGTAAAGACATTATTAAAGCAGGAATTGGTCTGTTGGTCTCATTAATATTGGCCTTGATTATTAATGAAGGCATAAGAACTGAAATCTGGGAAATGATCTGGTAAAAAACATTTATATCTAAAAAAAAGACGCAGGTTTTTCATAAAAACCCGCGTCTTTTTTTTGTAATGAGTAATTTGCACTATGGAGATTTATACCGATGCTTATTTTATGAATGAAGCCTTCAAGCAAGCTAAAATTGCTTTTGAAGAAAATGAAATCCCTGTAGGCGCCGTAATTGTCTGCCGAAATAAAATCATTGCACGCGCATATAATCAGACCGAAAAACTCACTGATGTTACAGCCCATGCAGAAATGTTGGCTATTACCTCAGCAGCCAATTCACTAGGAGCCAAATACCTTCCGGAATGTAAGCTCTATGTCACTCTGGAACCTTGTATCATGTGTGCGGGAGCTTGTTTTTGGTCTCAAATAGGTGAAATTCATTATGCTGCCACAGATCCCAAGAGAGGTTTTTCCAATAATCCTGAAAAACTCCTGCACCCTAAAACCAAAATCAGTAAGGGGTTAATGGCAGAACAGTCCAAAGAATTATTGGACGCTTTCTTCAAAAAACTGAGAAATTGAATCCTTTTTGACGATAGCAGAACCATTTGAAAAAAGAATTGGTTGATAAAGCGTAAATTGAAAGAAGAATTATTTAATGTTTCATCATAAACCCTTTTAGAAAATGGCATTTGAACTACCAAAATTACCTTATGACTTTAATGCGCTAGAGCCGCATATTGATGCTAAAACCATGGAAATTCACCATGGCAAACACCACAACGGTTATGTGAACAACCTGAATAATGCAGTAGAAGGTACTGACATGGCAGGTAAAAGCATAGAAGACTTGATGAAAGTAGCTGGTTCCAATAATGCCGTAAGAAATAACGGTGGTGGACACTACAACCACAGCTTATTCTGGACTATTCTTTCTCCAAACGGAGGAGGTAACCCATCTGGTGATCTTGCAGCTGATATAGATGCAAAATTTGGGTCTTTTGACGCTTTCAAAGAAGAATTTGGAAAAGCAGCTGCAACTAGATTTGGATCTGGATGGGCTTGGCTTTGTGTAGATGAGAAAAAAGAACTTTGTGTGTGTTCTACAGCAAATCAGGATAATCCATTGATGGATGTTGCTGAGAAAAAAGGAACACCAATCCTTGGACTTGATGTTTGGGAGCACGCTTATTACCTTAACTATCAAAACAGAAGACCTGATTATGTATCTGCCTTTTGGAATGTGATCAATTGGGACGAGGTAAGTAAAAGATACGCTGCAGCAAAATAATTGCTAATTGCGGTAAGTTATCAAACCCTGGAGTTTAGACTTCAGGGTTTTTTTTTTGAGCAAGTCATGGGAATTGTTTCACCACTACCGGTCCCGAAATCGGGAAAAGTAGACAAGTCCCAAAAGTAATATGGCTAACTGTTACCATTAGCCTCCCATTTTTGTTCCCTCTTGTCCCTGTTGTGGTTCAAAAATCATCCTTGAATGGACATTACTGTATCTCTATCGTACGGTAAAAGTGTACGGTGACGATACAGGTTTAAAAACTTGTTTTTTTGTTAAATTACTGTAAATCAATGATATAGACCAATATATATTTAGTGGCATTAATTTTTCAAAAGAGTTGGCACATTGACATGAATACTAAACCAACATTATGAAAACCTCAACACAAGTTTTTACAGCGCTTTTCTTCTTCTTTTTGGGAATGAGCAACCTTGCCGCTAAAGATATCAGCACCCTTACCGGTCAAGTAACAGACGAAAAAGGGGAAAGTCTTCCCTTTGCAAATATTGCTTTATTTGAAGCCGGTTCTGAAAAATTGCTTACGGGAACTGTTTCTGATGAAAACGGAAAGTTTTTAATTGAAACTTCCAAAACAGGTCAATTTCAATTGGTGATTTCTTCAATTGGATTTGAAACTTTCAGGTCTGAACCATTTGAAATTCGTGCCTCAATCAAAAAGGATTTTGGAAGTATCAAAGTAGTTGAAGAGGCAAGTAACCTTTCGGAAGTGACAGTAAGGGCAACAAGGCCTGAAATCACTATTGAGGCAGATAAAACCACTGTGAACGTAGAAGGTACGGTGATGGCTGAGGGGAATACAGCCTTGGATGTCATTGCTCGATCTCCGGGAATATATGTAGATCAGGACAACAACATCAATCTGAACGGTAGACCAGGTGTCACGGTCATGATCAATGACAGGCAGACCTATATGAGCTCCAATGATTTGGCTAATTTCTTGAGGTCAATGCCCGCAGAAAACATCAAAAGTATAGAGATCATCAATAGCCCTACTTCCAGGTTTGATGCTGAAGGTGCGGCGGGTATCGTGAATATCAAGCTCAAAAAGAATAATATCGATGGTGTTTTTGGAAATGTGTCTGTTGGTGGGATGTACAATGGTCTTTTAAGCCCCAATACAGGCGTCAGCCTAAACGTCAAAAAAGGCAAGTGGACCAATACTGCCAGTTTGAATTACAATCAGTTTAATTTCCAAAACGAACTGAATATTGACAGGAATTTCCAAATTGATGAAGGAGTCTCCAGTTTCCAACAGGATAGTCCGATTACCATGTACAATGAAAGCCTTTTTTTTCAGGGGGGATCTGATTATGAAATCAATGACAAACACAGTGTCGGGGGCAGTATTCAGGCTTCAAAGAGAAAGGAAGAAAATATCGGGAAATCATTGACAGAAATCAGCAATCCGGGAACTGATGACCTATGGTTTATCCGTTCTGATAATGATACGCGGGTAAACAACAACAGGATTTTTGGTAACCTGCATTATGTAGGCTTATTGGATACCTTAGGAACCAGACTTTCTGCAGATGTGGATTTTACCAGAATGGTTCAGGACAGTGAAGCCTTACTGACCAACAGCAATTGGGTAAATGACAACGAAAACCAGGCTACAGGGGATTTTATCAGAACCCTCAATGACATGGACTACAGTATTTTCACGGCAAAGGTAGACTTTGTAAAACCTTTTGGAAAAGGCAGAGTTCTCGAAACCGGTCTGAAAGGCAGTTGGGTGAATTCCGATAATAACCTGGACCTTAGCCGTGCGGATGGAGAAGGACCTTTTATTCCCGATCCAAACAGCAACAGGTTTATCTATGAGGAAAATGTCTTGGCGGCTTATGCTTCATACAAGAGCAATATTTCTGAAAAGGTAAGTTTTAATGCCGGGCTTAGGGCTGAGCATTCTGATATCACCGGGACTTCGGTGACCTTGGATCAGGTGAATAAACAAAGATACTTAGATCTATTCCCAAGTGTTTTTGTACAGCAAAAGATCAGCAAAGAATACCAGATCAATTATTCTGCAAACAGAAGGATTACCAGGCCGAACTACAGGTTGTTGAATCCATTTGTGTTCTACATAGATCCTCTGACCACAGAGCAAGGTAATCCTAACCTTAGGCCACAATATGCCCACAACTTCGAAATGAACCATGTGTTGAAAGGGGCGTATCAGTTCACTATGGGTTATTCTGTGACTACTGACGTATTCCAGCAGATATTTACCCAGGATGAGGAAAGCAGGACAACCACTACCTTTACCGATAACCTGGACAGGGCACAAAATTGGAATTTCAGGGCTATGATCCCAGTAGAAATCAGGCCTTGGTGGAATACCTCTAATATGCTTCAGGTCACGAGATCCCAATGGAAATCCATGATTGGAGATGATTTATTGGATGTGGCACAGACCAATGTTACCATGAGAACGCAGCACACCTTTACCCTACCATTAGGACTGAAGGCGGAACTGATGGGAATGTATGTAGGACCTGCACAATACGGTCAGGCTGTGATTAAAGGCTTCGGCTGGGTGGACTTGGGCTTTACCAAGCCACTGATGAAGGAAAAGCTGACATTGACTGTAAATGGTACAGATCTTTTCAGAAGTC
>NZ_REBN01000091.1 GCF_007692705.1 Mongoliibacter sp. | reverse complement strand
TTTTCTCACGGATTTCTGGGGAAATGAGTTCGAAACGCCAGGCACATTAACCAGCGATAATTACCAAGCCAATCTGATTTTTTTAGGATTCGGGCATAATTTTAATGTTAATAAGTTTGAGTTTTCATTTGCAGGACTTTTAGGTCAAAACATGTTGGATTTCCCCTTTTATGCTTGGGATTTCCTCTTCTCCGATACTGAATCAATTCTTTTTAGGCCTGCTCCACTTGCAAATATTCCTGTGCCTACCAGACTCAATGCCTTGGTTTACGGTTTAGACCTTAAAGCCTCTTATCCTTTATTCAAAAAAATTAATGGATTTATATCCTTCAGTTACCTACAGTCAGAGCATCCGCATGAATATTGGACATTGGCCAGGGGAGCCTCATACGGTTATTTTGTAGAGGATAGGATTGACTTCAGAGTAATCTTGGCGAATTTTGGGGTTTCATTTGATCTATAAAAAAAAGAGGCTGTCTCATAAGTCAACTCTCATAAATTATACCCAAATTTTATTTGGTGTTTGATTTGACTAAGCTTTGTGTCTTGGAGACTTTGTGGCATTATTAATTTATTTTAGCTACGAAGACACAAAGGACTAAATTTTAAAACACGAAACTTTCTTTGGACACTGAATTTAAAAAACGAATCATGAGACAGCCTCGTCTTAAATTTGAATTCAAATCGCTTTTTTATGAAATGGTAGATCCATCCGCAGTAGCTTCGTGAGGCTGTAGCAATTTCAAGCTACCATCTTTATCTTCTGCCATCAGAATCATGCCTTCAGAATCTATACCCATCATTTTTCTCGGTGCAAGGTTAATCAACATCACCACTTGCTTACCAATCAGTTCTTCCGGTTTAAAATATTCCGCCACACCTGAAAGAACTGTCTTTTTACCCAGTCCTGTCTCTACAGTGAGCTTAAGCAATTTTTTGGACTTCGGCATAGCTTCAGCTGTCAAAACCTTGACTACACGCATATCCAATTTTACAAAATCATCATAAGATATTATCTCTTTCATAGGTGCTGCTTTGGCATTGGCCAATTCGTTTTGTTTTTTGGATTCCAATAATTTATTCACTTGGGCTTCCACCACAGCATCCTCTAACTTCTCAAATAAAAGCGCTGCTTGGTTTAGCTTCACACCAACGTCTAGGATATCGGCTTTTCCTGCATCTGTCCATTTCAATCCTTCCAAGCTAAACATATCAAATATTTTCTGAGAAGTAAACGGTAAAAATGGCTCTCCTACCACCGCAAGGTTAGCTGCGATATTCAAGGCAATGTTAAGTATGGTGCCTGTTCTTTCTTTGTCTGTTTTGATGGTTTTCCAGGGCTCTGTATCCGCCAGGTATTTATTACCTGTTCTGGCAAAATCCATCACAAAGGATAAGGCTTCTCTAAACCTGTACCTTTCTATCGAAGCAGCAATCTTCTCAGGAAATGCTTTGATCTCTTCCAAGACATCTTTATCAATACCATGAAGCTCACCAATAGCCGGAACATTTCCATCAAAAAACTTATGGGTCAGGACTACTGCCCTGTTTACAAAATTCCCATAAATGGCAACCAGTTCAGAATTGTTTCTGGACTGAAAATCCTTCCAGGTAAAATCGTTGTCTTTGGTTTCAGGTGCATTGGCAGTAAGCACATACCTCAGCACATCCTGTTTGCCAGGAAATTCCTCCAAATACTCATGTAACCATACAGCCCAGTTTCTTGACGTGGAAATTTTATCTCCTTCCAAGTTCAAAAATTCATTGGCTGGTACATTGTCCGGCAATACAAATTCTCCATGTGTTTTAAGAATTGCCGGGAAGATGATACAGTGGAATACTATATTGTCCTTTCCGATAAAATGTACAAGCTTGGTGTCCTTGTCTTTCCAGTAAGGTTCCCAATCTATTCCTTTTTCAGCTGCCCATTCTTTGGTAGAGGAAATGTATCCAATCGGCGCATCGAACCATACATAGAGCACCTTTCCTTCACCACCTTCTACCGGAACAGGTATTCCCCAATCCAAATCCCTGGTCATGGACCTGGCCTGCAGGCCATCACCAGCCTCCAGCCAAGACCTACACTGTCCCAATACATTGTTTTTCCAATCTGATTCATGCTCCACCAAAATCCAATTTTTGAGGAACTCAGTGTATCTGGCCAAATCAAGAAACCAATGTTTGGTTTCCTTAAGGACCGGGGTATTGCCTGATAATTTAGAAATAGGATTGATCAGCTCGGTGGGACTTAATGAAGAACCACACTTCTCGCATTGATCACCATAAGCACCTTCATGTCCACACTTGGGGCAGGTACCTTCTATGTAGCGGTCAGCCAAAAACTGTCCTGCCTCCTCATCATAATACTGTTCGGTGGTTTGCTCCAGAAACTCTCCTTTTTCATATAGGTCTTTGAAAAATTCAGAAGCCGTCTCATGATGAATTTTAGCTGAAGTACGGGAATAATGATCAAAGCTGATCCCGAACTCATCAAAACTTGCTTTCATCATTTGATGATACCTGTCTACCACTTCCTGGGGAGAAATACCCTCTTTATTTGCTTTTATAGTAATGGCTACCCCATGTTCATCCGAACCACAGACGTAGGCCACATCCCGGCCCATAGACCGGAGGTAGCGCACATAAATGTCGGAAGGAATATAACAACCGGCCAAATGACCTATATGCAGTGGTCCATTGGCATAAGGAAGCGCTGAAGTAACGGTATATCTTTTAAAGGATTTGTTCTTTGTCATAAATCAAAAAGGTATGCTGATAATTTAATTCTGTTTTAAATTAGACTTGTTGGTACTCTGTTTTGGCTTCATCAGTGAGTATACCTTGATAAATGATCTGAATGGCCTGATCATATATTTCTGACGTTTTAAGTCCCATATTGTCTCTCATTTCTTTTGGGAACTGAGAAAGGAATTTTGGGTCTATAAGATTTTGAATCGCAGATGCATATAAAAAAACCACCAAACTGATGTTCACATGACTCGCCACGTAACCTTTTTCCATTCCTTCCTGAATCAACTTATGAAACCTCAGGTAGGCGGATTCTCTGATGTACTCTTGTAACTCCTTCCAAACTGCCGGTGCATGATCGCGAAGGTCTTCCAATAATTCCGGATTGATCGGCGCCAAATCAGTAGCTACAACAGTTAAGAGAGATTTAAGTTTGGCTGCGAAAGGGATATACTTGTTATCAAGAAGGGTTTGTACCTTGATGGCTAGTCTGGTCTTGAGCACATCAAATGTGGCTGAAAGTAACTCCAGCTTTCCTGGAAAGTATTTATACAGGGTTTTTTTGCTCATTGCAAGTTCCTGCGCGATATCATCCATTGTGGTATTTTTATACCCCTGCTTCAGAAAGAGCTGGTATGATACGGTCAAAATCCTGTTTTCTATATCTGCTTTTTTACTCATAATATGTGACTGGGAGGCAAATATAATTAATCCCGATTACAAACAGCCCATAGCAATAAAATGACTTCCTTTGGAATCTTTCCTTTGCGTTTGTTTGGACAAAGCTTAATTTTGAATCCTTGCCCTTTAAGAATATTTTAAAATTTTATGACTCCAGAACAGGCCCAAGCCAGGATCAGGGAACTGACCCAGCAGATCAATCACCATAACCACCTTTACTATCAGGAAGATAGAACGGAGATATCCGATTATGATTTTGATAAATTATTGGAGGAACTGCTCCAACTGGAAAAGGAATTCCCTCAGTTTTTGGAAGCTGATAGCCCTAGTCAAAGAGTCGGAGGCACCATTACAAAAGAATTTGAAACTGCCCTTCATGAGTCAAGGATGCTTTCTTTGGGCAATACTTATTCTGAAGAGGAGCTCTTAGCCTTTGATGAAAGGGTGGCTAAGGGTCTTGAGCATAGAAACTATGCATACTTCTGTGAAATGAAATTTGACGGAGTGGCTATTAGTCTGGTATATGAAAATGGCAAACTGGTACGGGCAGTTACCCGAGGAGATGGAACTAAGGGTGATGTAGTCACCGAAAACATCAAAACCATCAGGAATATTCCGCTTCATGTAAAAGGAGACAACATTCCGGAAAGGTTTGAAGTAAGGGGTGAGATCTTTCTTCCCCGAAAGGAGTTTGACAAGATTAATGCGGAAAGAGAGGCTTCAGGAGACGCTTTGTTGGCCAATCCTAGGAATGCTGCCTCTGGAACAGTGAAAATGCAGGACAGCAGCATTGTCGCCAAAAGGAGACTTAACTGTTATTTTTACCAGCTTTTGGGGGATGATATTGGGGTTGAAACCCACGTAGAAGCTATTAGCTTGATTGAAAGATGGGGCTTCAATGTGTCTCAAACCTACGCCAAATGCGATACAATCAAAGATGCGCTTGCTTACATCGACAAGTGGAGAGAAAAACGCTTTGAACTTCCACTGGACACAGATGGCGTAGTACTTAAAATCAACAATTACGACCAAAGGGAAGAACTGGGCTTTACAGCCAAAATTCCCCGTTGGGCCATTTCATATAAATATAAAGCTGAAAGTGCTGAAAGCCGACTCTTATCCATCACTTATCAGGTGGGCCGAACAGGAGCCATTACCCCAGTTGCCAACCTCTCCCCTGTTCACCTGGCTGGAACAACAGTCAAGAGAGCTTCTTTACACAATGCCAATGAAATCGAAAGGTTAGGCCTGCACGAAGGAGATGCCGTACTGGTAGAAAAAGGAGGAGAAATCATACCTAAAATTACTGCGGTTGTAGAAAGTGGTCGTATCCCCAATGCCAAGCCCATTCAGTACATCGACCACTGCCCTGAGTGTGGGACTGCCTTGGAACGAAAAGAGGGAGAAGCCAAGCATTTTTGTCCAAACACCAAATCCTGCCCTCCACAGGTCTTGGGGAAAATCGAGCATTTCCTCCACAAGAGGGCTATGGATATTGACTCTCTGGGGACAGAAAGAATCCGGACCTTGATTGATCAGGGATATATCAAAAACCCCGCGGACCTCTACGACCTGGAGTCTAAAGCAGATGAGTTGCTTGGACTGGAAATGAGCCAGGACCAATACCAAAAAAGTGATGAAGGCATACTCTATATTTCCCTGACGAAGGCACTCTTCGCGCTTACGGAAAGTATTGCCTTGAGTGCCATCAACAAATTCCTTGAAGCGCATACGGAGCTTCCTTTAGAGGATATCTTAGAGCAATTCAAAAGCTACATCAGGGAATCAAATAAAAAAACAGCCCAGAATATTGGATCCGTACAAAGGCTGATAGACAGCCTGCAGGATGCTGGTTTCCCGAAAATAGAAGAGTACCTACCAGTACCGGTCGTATTGCATCAACTGATCGGCAATTATGTGGACCTGGATAAAATCGCCAAAACTTCCCTCAAGGAAAACACCTTACATCGGATCATGCTCAAATTGAACCTTCCCATTACCGGTGAATTGGAAGACAGGATCAAGAAATTGAAAGCAAACACCTTTCAGGAAGGAGTTATTTCCAATATGATGGAAGGTATCAAAGCTTCCAAAGCACAGCCTTTCGAAAAAGTCCTTTTTGCCTTGGGGATAAGAAATATAGGAGAAAATACCGCGCAGGTTCTTGCCAGACATTTTAAAAGCTTGGAAAATTTGAAGACTGCTACTGCTGAGCAGTTGTTGGAAGTCAATGGCGTCGGAGATACCTTGGTAACCAGTATTTTTGATTATTTTTCGGATGAGGATAACCTGAGGATAATAGAAAAACTAAAGTCCCATGGTTTGAACTTTGAGTTGCAGGAGGATGAAACCCTCCTCCAATCCAATGCCTTGGAAGGGATGAAAATACTTGCTTCAGGCAGACTCAATAATTTTAAAAGAGACGAGATCGTGGACTTTATAGAAGCCAATGGTGGACAATATGTAAAGTCTGTTTCCAAAGGATTGTCTTTTATCATAGAAGGAGAAGACATGGGTCCAAGTAAAAAAGAAAAAGCCCAAAAACTGGGTGTAAAATTGATATCAGAAGAAGAATTTCTCAACATGCTTGGTAAAAACACAGCTGAATGAAATGGCTTAAAGACATATTAATAGAATGGCAATTGGAAAAACTTCTTAAAGTCCAACGCAAAAGAGATATTCAGGTGCCTACAGAATTCAGGTGCATTGGTGTTTTGGCCAACTCAGAGGAGGATTTTCTCATCACCAAAGAGCTCATGAGGGATCTTTGGGGGTACAAGGTGCGCATCATCGGGCTTTTTTATACCGAAGAAGATTCCCGGTTGGTAGAGGCCGTTTCACACAAAAACTTCAATTGGCTGGCCTTGCCCACAGACTATTTCAATGAGTTTCTGTTAGAAAAAATGGATTTTATTCTCATTCCTTCTTTACAGCTTAATCCTTATTTACGTTATTTGCTGCTCCAAAATCAGAGCGGGTTTTCTGTAGGCCTGTTTTCAGAAGAAAACAAACCCTATCTGGACCTTATGCTGACCGGTGAGGACAATGACCTCAGAAACAATGTCCGTAACCTAATTGAATACCTAAAAAAAATCAAAGAAGCATGTTGAAATTCAAAGGCACAGGCGTTGCCCTTATCACTCCTTTTCTCGAAGATTTATCCATAGACTTTGATGGTCTCAAAAACGTGATCAATCATGTCATTGAGGGTGGTGCTGATTACCTGGTAGTGCAGGGAACTACAGGTGAAAGTGCCACCATGAATAAAGAAGAAAAAAAGTCAGTCCTAAAAGCTTCTCTGGAATACAATGATGGCCGCTTGCCTATAGTATATGGATTGGGAGGAAATAACACGCAGGGAGTGCTGGATGAAATCAAAAATACAGATTTCGCAGGTATTGATGCCATCTTATCCGTAAGCCCCTACTACAATAAACCAAGTCAGGCAGGAATTATAGCCCATTATACAGCAATAGCAGATGCTTCTCCCGTTCCGGTAATCCTTTATAATGTACCTGGAAGAACCATGTCCAATGTTTCTTATCAAACTACTTTGACATTAGCCAAGCATCCCAATATCATCGGGATGAAAGAAGCCAGTGGTGATTTGTCACAATGCATGCGCATTGCCTCAAAGATGCCAAAGGATTTTCTTTTGATATCTGGCGATGATATCCTTACCCCATCCATGAATGCTATTGGAGGTTCCGGTGTCATATCCGTATTGGCCAATGCCTATCCGGAAATTTTCAAGACCATCTGCCACGGGGCTCCTGAAGAATCCAAAGAAGCTGCTTTCAAATTGCTGGATATCAATCCATACATGTATGAAGAAAGCAATCCGGTAGGGCTGAAGTGCCTGATGAATGAATTGGGAATTTGCGGTGATGCGGTGAGGCTTCCATTGGTAAAAGCTTCAGATGTTTTGAAAGAAAATATCAAAGCCAATTTGGTCCAATAAGGTCAATGAGCCTCTTTCTGGATGAAGTTTGGACTTTCGGTGGCAGCTGGGTGTAGTTTGTAACTACACCCCTCATATTCTTACCAATTTGGAGTTCGCCTTTTTATCCATATTCCAAAAAATACGATTCTGCTACTATTGAACTACAATTTTATTATGAAAGACATGGAGAGGTGCAATTTACTCCTAGCACCTCTGCTAAATTTCGCTCAGATGGGGTTAAAATAATTTCTGAAAACTTATTTCAATCTTTCCTTTACAAAATACTTACCGCCATTTTCATCCATTCCTTCAAAGGTTATTGAGATTACTGAATCCAATTCTATCTCTAAATTTAATCCATTATCTTGGCCTTTAATTAATGGATGAAAGACTGTCACTCCTAACAATTGATGAGGAACAAATTCGTGGAAGTGATTATAACCTTTTAAGAAAAGCTTACTTGATCCAATTTCATTTTTTATGTCTTCAGTTTTGCTGTAGAACATGATAGGCCCCCCTTGGAACACCTCCACTTCTGCTACATTCCTAGCACTGTAATTATCTATTAATGTCGCGGGTGTCAATCTCATTCCATCCCAATAAATCGCGAGACCATCAGCAGTCCTGTATCCACCTGTAGAAGTTGAAACCAATCTTACCCCCATATCTTCTGCAAGTTTTAAGGGATGTGGGTGAAGAGACTGAGAGTCGTCAATCCTTTTCCTTTTTCCTCCCTGATTGCCGAACATCCTGCTTGTTTTATACCTTTCATCATAGTCTCTTTTGTCCACTTCAAGGGTGAATTCATCCAAATCGTAATCTATAGATGTATTATTTGGAATCTTCACCAAAGCCTGCTGATAAAGAATGCCTGAGAGATCTTTATTCGAATTAGGAAATGAAATCCATAAAGGCATTACTTCCTTTCTACTACAATACTGTTGACTCAATATTTCCATCTCAAAATCTTTTACCTTTTTGTCAGGAATACTGAAATGAAATACAGCACTGTCTGTAAAATTAAGGTGGTTTATCTCCATTATACCATCTTTATCTGTTTCTCCTTCACCTACAAAATCCGGCAAAGCTTCCGAAAAAAATTCTACCCGCTGATTGGCGAGGGGAGTGCTTTTTCTTTCATTTTTGAATTGAATGGTATAGGATAAACCTACATCAAAACTTAATACCGTGTTTACAATTTCCGACTGAAGGTCCAAATGAGACCTCCCAATAGTAATCAGTTTTTGATCCAATATTTCCGATTTATCCTGTAAGTCCTTTAAGTCTCGGATTGGCAAATACAAATCTTTGAAAAACACCGACCTGAGCTCCAAATAATCTTCTAAAGAATACATGGAGTCATCTGAATCAGTGTAAGCAAATTTTAATACTCCAAATGGAATAGTAGCGGGTAAATCATCAGAAAAACTAAGCTCCACCCCACTTTCACTTGTATCCAAAACCATTTCCCATGATTTCTTTTCATCTTCGATAAAAAATAGCCTTTTGGCGAGTAATTTACCTGCCTGGTCATGTACCTGAAGTTGGTGAACACCGTTATCTAAAATTTCATAGGGAACATTCACAGTAAGTCTGCTTTCGCTTAATTGGTATTGATTCAATACAAGTGGAGATTGGAAATTAAAAATAAAAACTGTCAAGCTATCATCAGGAATGAGCTCATTGCTCTGAATTTCAAAAACTATCTTTTCAACCGATTTGATGTTCACTAACTTACAAGTAGTCCCCTTTTCTTGTATTTCCGGAAGGGGGAATTTTTGACTGTCCGATTGGTTATTCCTTAAAAAGTAAGATTCGCCGGGTTTTGGTTGAAAAGGAATTTTGGTCAGACCCAATGCGTTGGTTTCAAAATATCCGGCCACATCTCCCTTTTGAGTGAAAATCTCACCTTGGGTAGGAACTCCTTTACCCGATACATCAGAAGCTTTGATCACAAGAAAACAATCCATGTTTTCTATTAACTTTCCTCCTTCGGGAAAACCTTCAAGCTGGATACTATCGCTTTCCTCAGATGGGGATATACCTGTCTTATCCAGTACTATAAAACCTTTAAAAAACGCAGCGCTAAGATCTTTCATTACATCAGAATAAGCCACCAATATGTATTTTCCTGGAGATAAGTTGAAATCTATCAGGCCATGTGTTATGCCGCCTTCCAATCTGAACTTCTCTGATTGAAGTATTTCCCCGTCCAAAGAAAGAATTTCTATATGTAAACCTATACTTAGGTCTGAAATCTTATGGTCAAAACTGTTCACCGTGACACCGTGGAAGAGCATCTGATCTTTTTCCAAAAAAATATCCCTATCAAGGTTAAGGTATACTTTTTCAATATTAGCAGTTTGACGGGAAGCATAAAAATGTTCCAGGTAGGTATCCAGGCTTTGTGCTTCTACCTTTGATACACCCAGTAGCAGAAACAAAATAATACAACCATATGTAAGTCTGAGATTCATCATCAATATGAAATTAAATGATAATTGAACTAAAATGAATTTCTATTATAACATTTTTAAGTCTATGGCCTCAACTTATTCTGAATACTATAAAAATAAAGGCCAATACACAAGCAGGGGTTTCGTTCCTCGTAGGACAGGAAAGCGGTAAATTTAAAGATTAGTTCCTTGTGGAAAGTTCAGTGGGTACCCTCCCTAGGCATAGTCTCTACTCAGCACTTCTGAAGTTCAAAAGGACGCTGGGTGTAGTTTGTAACTACACCCTTTTATCAAAACCAATTTACAATTGGGAAATACCAATTAATCACCAATAATCCACTTCAATCAAGCCCTTTAATCCTGAATAATTTCTGGCACTAGAATATAGATAATCTTCAGGTTTTTCTACAATTCCTGCCCTTACTGGGTTTTCATGAATATAATTCATTCTACTCTCGATTATTTCAGCTCGATAAAGTTCAATTGCATGATTTTCATGTGTCCAAAACTGCATATCTCTTGATCTTTTATTGAATTTCGCATGGTAGACAAAAATCATCTTCAACCATTCCTTTCTGCTCTCCTGTGGATTTTCCAAAACCATTTTGAGCAATTTCTTACTTGTGAACTTCTTAAAATCCCTTACCCATTCTGACAATTTTCCATCCTTTTGTTGGGCCACCAAATGTACGTGATTAGTCATTATAACATATCCGAACAAGTAAAGTCCCTTTTCCCTTCTGCAATAAGTCAGATTTTCAAGAATAAAATCCCTATAAGCTTTCCTTGAAAAAACATCAGCCCAACCTACCACTTGGAAGGTCAAAAAGTATGGCATTTCTTGGTCCCTTATTTGGTAGGCTTCTCCCATAACTAAAAATAATTCCAAAAAATTGAATTACAAATTCATTGTGATATAAAGGCGTAGTTACAAACTACACCTAGCGCCTTTGCAACTTCACCCAGTAAGAGGTTTGGGATGGTCAAAACAAAATCACAATGCAGAAAACTCCCCCATCTATGTATTTTAATACTTGTCCTCCGTGGCGGAATTGTGTATTTTTGCTCCTGTGTATTTTTTGTTGTCTCAAAAACAAAATACACAACAAGGGACTGTTTCAAAAAATTGAATCTATCCCGATTTTAAAATCGTATTTCAGATAAAGTGACTTTATAGTTTACTGTACATGCCACAGCCCATTTCACTTTTAGCCCTCAATGAAATCATCAGGGACACCTTAGACATTCATCTGGAACCGCATTATTGGGTCGTGGCCGAAATTGCACAACTTACTTTTGGGACTCAGGGGCACGCCTACATGGATCTGGCAGAAAAAAACGGCAATAAAATAGCCGCCAAGATGCGGGCAAATTGTTGGGCGTATACTTATAGGACAATTTCAGGAAAATTTCAGGAAGCAACCGGACAGCAACTCAAGTCAGGTATGAAGGTACTTGCTTTGGTTTCAGTTACTTTTCATGAACTGTATGGATTCAGTTTGAATGTCAAAGACATTGACCCTAATTTCACTCTGGGAGAAAGGGCAAGAAAAAGACAGGAGGTGATCGAAAGACTGCAAAAAGAGGGTTTGATGGAGACAAACAAAACCCTGACACTACCTTCAGTGCCCCAGAAGATTGCCATCATCAGTTCTGTTACTGCAGCAGGATATGGAGATTTCATCAATCAGATTGACCACAACCGATTTGGCTATTGCATCCACCACAACCTATATCAAGCTACTTTACAAGGCAGTGATGCTGTGTCTACACTGGTCATGGCGTTTAATAAAATCGCTTTAGACCAGCAGCAAAAGCATTACGATGCCATTGTACTGATCAGGGGTGGTGGGGCACAGTTGGATTTGGATTGCTTTGATGAATATGATCTCGCCGTTACAATTGCCAATTCTGGAATTCCTGTGATTACCGGCATAGGACATGAAAGAGATGAAACAATAGCGGATTTGGTAGCCCATACCAGAATGAAAACACCCACAGCCGCAGCGGAATTTATCCTTTCCGGATTTCAGGAATTTGAAGGAAATCTTACAGGCTTAATCAAAAGAATTGATAAGCTATCTCAACTGACCTTAAAACAAGAAGACAGCAAACTGACTGATTTGAAAGGGCGTATTCAACTGGCTACAAAAGCTACCCTACAACAAAAAAATCAGTTTCTGAATTATAAAAAAGAACAGATTCTTTCCCAATCGAAGCATTTACACTCCTTGGAAAATATCAAATTGATCAATTACAGAAAATCCTTGAAATTGTCTGTCAAAGGAAGGATCCAAAAAGCACAAACTCAGCTTATCCAACTCGAAAAGGAGGTCAAGAATTTAAACCCTGCAAGCTTTTTTGAAAAAGGATACACCCGTACTGAATTAGGAAACCTTCCCCTACATTTGGCCAAAGCAGAAAGTGGAAAAGAAATGGTAACCTACAGTCTTTCACAAAAAATAACTAGTACCATACATAAAGTCGAAAAACATGGAAAATAAATCAACTGGCTATGACGCAGCTATCGCCCGCATTGAGGAAATCGTAGAACAATTGGAAAGTGGAGAAAAAGGAATGGATGAGCTTTCTGAAATGGTGAAAGAAGCTTCAACCCTGATGAAACAATGTAAGGAAAAGCTTAAGATGACCGAGGAGGAAATTCAAAAAGCCTTGGAAGAAGATTAAATTAACGCTGAAAAACATGTATAATTATCAAATTATACCATAATAATGAACTAAAGTACATTTTTACGTTTTATTTCATAGTCCTGCCCAAATTGGCACTTTTGTGGCAGGAAACTGATTGAAAATGTTTGATTGAAGCAGATGAATATTAAAATAATTTTATTGGTCCCCATGATTTTCTTTTTGAGCTGGGGTGTGGAGGCACAAAATTTTTACAAAGAGAAGACACCCAAAACCGAGGTGCTATCTGTTGGAATAGGTCCATCTTTTATATATGCAGATAATGGAGGGACGTACAGAAACTTTAACTTCCCCTGGAACCCTGCAGCTTCAATTTCCTACACCAAAAGAATTCATCCTCACTGGGGACTCAAAGCAACAGGAGGAGTACAATGGTTGGAAAGCGGTAATCATAATCCTTCACAAAGGGTACAGGATCACTGGAATCTTTACGGCAGTGCTTTTCAATTCAGAGGAGAAGCATACCATGCAGATGTAATGCCTATTTTCTACCTTTTTCCTTATATCAATCACATGAATCGATCGTGGGTCAATCTATACGCTGGCTTGGGAATCGGTGTGATGCATGTAGAAAGGCAGGAAGCATTTTCTCTGGAACCTGATGCCCAATTCAGCAGGGCCAATATCACTACGGGCTATGTACCTTTTAGGGCTGGAATCAGTTTTAGATTGGGCGATTTATCTGATATTGCATTGGAAGGAACGATGTTATTTACCTTCTCTGACAACCTTGACGGCAATGAAAACTTCAACCGGTTCGGAGACCATTTGGCTCAGGCTCAGATCGTGTACAA
>NZ_REBN01000008.1 GCF_007692705.1 Mongoliibacter sp. | reverse complement strand
AAACACATGAAAAAGGATTATTTCTTCTCGAGTTGATAATTATTCACTAAAACCGAAGCTGAAATTTGAAGCGTCCGTTCCAATTCTCTAATCATTTCAACTGTCAAAAAGTTTTTAAATCTACAATGCGCTGCCAAAGTGAGTGTCCCTCACTTACTTCCTTTTTTTACTCCCACTGATTACGGAGATGACCGCAGATAATATCAAGGCTACCTATCAAAGAAAAATCTGCGCGTATCAGCGGAATCTGCGGGCTAAATTCATAGGCAATTCAGACCAACAATATTTGTCTCTATCCTGAGTTTTTACAATGAAATTTTGTTAAACAATTTCTTTTGCCTAACTTATAGCATGGATGTAAGAAAAAAACATACCAAAATCCCAAATAGCAGCAATATTTCGCTCCTCAACAGGAATGGGAATTTGCCAGGTAGTCAATTGCAATACCACAACCTCCACCAAATCAGCGAACAGAGCTCAGAACTTTTTGTAGAAGATTTGGACCAGGAAGAAAGCAACACCAATTCCAACCATTTGGTCTTGGCATTTCTTGGTTTCTTGGTTATTCTATCCATCTCCCTCTTTTTCCTATAAGTTTACTGAAAATCCATTTTACTCCCTTTAAAAGATTTGGAAGCTAAAACCAGACTGTTTTATATTGCTGGAAAAATAGACCTATGTTCTTTTACCTCTCTCAGTTTCTGAGTTTTTTGGCAATGCCCCTGACAATAATCATCCTGCTTTTTGCCGCAGGAATTATCCTTTATAAAAAATCATATGCGAAGAAGCTCTTGATCGCAGGATTTGCTTTATTGCTATTTTTCAGCAATCCATTTATTTCCAACTTGACCATGTTGGCTTGGGAACCTGAATTCAAAGCATTCGAAAACCTTCCCGAATACGAGTTGGGGATTGTACTCACCGGAGTGACCAATCTGGGAAAAACTGCTTTTGACAGGACTTTTTTTGACAAAGGAGCCGACAGGGTCACTCATGCGATTCAGTTGTACAAGTTAGGTAAAATCAAAAAAATACTCATCACGGGTGGGCAGGGACTCAATCCTGTAAACCCAAACACGGAAGCGGAATGGCTTCGTGATGTGATGCTATTGGCTGAAATTCCTGAAGAAGATATACTCATTGAAAACCAAGCCAAAAACACGTATCAAAATGCAGTTTTAGCAAAAGAGACATTATTGGAAAACGGTTATGACTTAGCCGAGGAATACTTGTTGATCACTTCGGCATTTCATATGAAAAGGTCTAAAGCTTGTTTTGACAAAGTCGGATTGCAGACCGTGACTTTTCCGGTAGATTATTACACCCATGATGTCAAAGTAGATATCCCAAATCTGCTCTATCCTAACCCAAACAGTATTTCCCTTTGGCATAAGCTGTTGAAAGAATGGATTGGAATAACAATGTATAAAATCGCAGGATATATCTAATCAGCTCTTTGGATCAATTTAAACTGCATGACTTCCTCGTCGATATCAGGATTATCTGGATGGTCGGTACTGTACCAGATTCCTTCTTGGTTTTCAAAAACATAATTTCCATTGGCTGCTTTTTCAGGAAGAATCAATTCCCCCAGCTTTTCAAAATTTTCATCCAAAAAAACCAGACCCCATTTAGACTGCAAAAACTGCCCATCAGCATCAATACCTCCTTCGGGACTTTCAGCAAACTTGGCATTCCTAACATAAATTTCCTGCTCAGGGAAATAGGTTACTGACTCGTAGATATCTGAATAGTTGATGATTTTCATAATCTCATTCATGTCCTCAAACATATCTGTTGAAGAAACTGGAAGGTCTTTGCTAAAGTCAGAAAGCATAGCAGGAAATTTCTTGGTCTCCCCATTATGGTAAACATAAATATTCCGATAATTATGGTTAATAATGATTTCATTATTTTTTCCCAAAGCCACGGATGTGGGAATAATCATCTTATTTAAATTATCTCCCAAAAATTCCAAATCAAACTTATTCAATTCTTTGTAGGTTCGATTTTCAATGTCATATTCCACCAGATTAGGCATGGTTGCAATCTCCTTTACGCTAAGATCTGTCCATTTAAATTGTAAGGGCATGGCTGGATGGTAGAGTTTATCACCTGATTTTACAAAAGCAAAAGTCATGGGTGAAACTCCCATTTTCATAAGCTCCTCAGTATTGAGGTCTTGGGAGTCAATGAGCTGGAATCTGGAATCTAGATGATATAGTTTTTCTGTCTGGGAAATCACCCAAAAACTACTGTCATTTTCCACAGAGATATCTGCCACTCCTCCGGCAATCCCATTTGGTCCTTCTTTTTCAAAAACAAAAGTCCCGAGTAATTCGAGCTTATTCTTATCATAAGAAGCCAAGGAATTCCTGCCATAATTAAAAAGAAAAATCCTTTCTTCGGTAGAAAAAAACTTATGACCAAAATGCCCCCAACCTTCGGGCAGTTTCAAGGAGATTGTTTCCTCAACAATTTCAAAAACCCATTGCGCGCCAGCAGTTTCATTATTTTTGGAGTTTTGACAGGCAAATAAAAGAAAAGACAAACTGATTAATAGGAAATAATTCTTAGTCATAAGAGTCAAAATTGCAGAAACCTAAATCTACTGAATAATTAGGTAAACACATAAAAATTTAACCACTACCTGCCGGTATCGGGAAAAGGAATCAAAGTCACTAAAGATTGATTACCCAGCTTTGGTTTTCTTTTGTCACTTTGTGGTTCATGAAAAAACAACTCTTATTGATATTTTTACCAAGTTGTCTCTTTCAGTTTTGGAAATGCACGGATAATATCAGAAAGG
>NZ_REBN01000205.1 GCF_007692705.1 Mongoliibacter sp. | reverse complement strand
AATCCTGCTGCACCTTTGCCATCTGGACCATGGCAGGTAAGACAATGTTGGGTGTACAGCTTAGCGCCTTTTTCCAGTTCTTTGGAGACTTCAAAGCTCCAATTTTCGTCCATCAATTCCATAGGCTCCTTTTCTTTAATGAAAACAGGGAGGGAGGAGTCCAGGCTTGAAGGATCAGGTAGTTTTCTCATTCTGAAAATCCGGTCAGGACCTTCAGGTAATTCATCATACATCCATGGCTGAAATCTCGGATGCCAGTCCCTATTGCTAGTACTGAAAAAGACATCTCCATTTTCTGCTACTGCAATATCTCTGATTCTCCCAAAATGCTTTTGTAAGAAGATTTCTTCATCTGTTATTTCTTTTCCGTCATCACTCAGATGCAGCACCCTAATGGACCTGCCTTTCATACTAGCAAGAAGCAGGGTGTTATCCCATTCTGGAATCTTCCCCTTTTTTAGATATGCCAAGCCTGCTGTAGCAATGGTTGGGGTCCAAGCGAAGAGGGGATCGAGAGTTTTATGTCTTTCAGCAAATGATTTTTCCTTATCTGAATCCGCAAAACCGTGAACATCAGGCCATCCGTAGTTACCGCCTTTGACAAGAAGATTAACTTCGTCGTCATTGGCAGGACCATGGTCTGAGCCATACAGGTGTCCTTTCGATCCAAATACCAATCCCTGCGTATTTCTCAATCCCATTGCCCACACAGGATTATCAGGGAAGGGATTATCACTTGGTATGCTTCCATCAAGATTCAAGCGCAGGATTTTACCGCCCAAAAAATCCTTGTCTTGGGTAAGACTGGTTTTTCCTACATCTCCTAAGGAGAAATACAGTTTTTCATCTGGTCCGATCACCAAGCGGGAGCCGTTATGAAAAGTAGCGCCAGGTAGACTGTCTATCAGTATTTTGGGGTTAATCAGCGAATTTTGAGAAATCTGGTAACTTACTACCCGGGAACTCACCTCTTCTTCCATTCCTTCTTTGGGAATAGCAAAAGTATAATGCAGGAAAACCGTTTTCCTTTTGGGCTCAACAGTCATCCCCAAGAGTCCATAGGATTTCTTGGCAAGCACATCAGGTAATTCCAACATGAGGACCTTTTCTAAAGTTTGAAGATCCAGTCTGTAAACTTTACCACTGACTTCAGTAAACCAAAGTTTTCCTTTTTCTGCTGTTTCAATGTCCCATGGAATTTCCAGGTCTCCTGCAATTTCTGAAATCTCCAAGACAGTATCATCAAGTTTCAGGTAAGCTATAGTTGGGATATCAGCCTCTTTTTCTTCAGAAATACCGCATGAAAATAAGCATAATAGTATGAAGCTGATCAATGGTCTATTCATCACCCAAAGCCCATTTGACACCTGCAAATAAATGTTTTAGAAAAAACTCATCCTGATAATGGGCTGCACTGTGACCCAAAGCAGTATAAAAAACCCTGGAATTACCAAAATGGTGATACCAGGCCAGTGGGTGATAGTTCCCGAAAACAGAACCCGGGTAGTTTGATTTTTCTGGATCATCGATAGTTCTTAAATCTGCAGCCAGCAAAATATTGATAGCAGGGTTTAAATGATCGAAATAGTAGCATTCATCTTCCCAATTCCAAACATCCTCCATAAACGAGGTAGAAGGGTGTGTAGAATCAATTACCTTGATTTCAAATTCCTGGAATTCGGGGTGGCTTCTGAATTTTCCACCTTGCATTTCCCAGAACCATGGCCAGTCACGCTCAGAACCCGTACTGATATGTATGCCTGTAAATGCGCCTCCCTTTTCAATGTAGGACTTGAAAGCCGCTCTTTGATCCGACGTGTAAAAAGCCTCATTATTTGTATTGTTGAAAATAATCAGGGAAATACCATTGAGGTTATCTTCTGTAAAAACAGCTGGCTCATCACTGAATTGGATTTCATAGCCATTATCCCGCCCAAAAGCTGCCAAGGCTTTATTGCTTGCCTCAATATTGTCATGCACATAGCCTTCACCATTGTGGGTGTATACCAAAATGTTCTGTGCTTGAGCAGCGGCTGAACCAAAAATGACAATCAGAAAATAAAAGAAGAGCTTCATGATTAGAAAATTAGACTAAATCCTGAAGCTCCCCAAATAATTATTTATCAAAAGTAAAACAGAGTGTTTTTTAACCCTTATAACTGCCATTTTTAAGATAACTTTGACCCTTTAACAAAGGCAAGATATCCTTAATGGTATCTACATGATGAAAATTATCATGTTCGACCAAGTGGTCGATTTTTTCATGTTCCCAGGTGATATGGTAGGGGACATGCACCGCAGTACCTCCGGCGTGCAATACAGGGAGGATATCCGATTTGAGAGAATTGCCAACCATCAGAAATTCATGTGGAGCACAATCAAGGTGGTTGATCAATTTTTGAAAATCCTCTTTATTCTTATTGCTCATGATTTCAATATGGTGGAAGTGTTTTGCCAATCCTGATTTTAATAATTTTCGCTCTTGGTCTAATAAATCACCTTTAGTAGCCATCACGAGTCTGTAATCTCCGTTCAGCGATTTTAATGTTTCTTCTACATTTTCTAAAAGTACTACAGGTTTACCAAGAATTTCCCTTCCAATAGCCAAAGCACCTTCTACAAGGTGGAGGGAGCCTTTATTGTCCGTGATATTCATGATCGCTTCTATCATGCTTAGCGTAAATCCTTTTACGCCATAGCCATATAATGGAAGGTTATTGATTTCTGTTTTGAACAATTCTTGGTTTGCCTCTTCTTGAGGCATGTAATCTTTTACCAATTCACAGAATCTCTCCTCAGCTTCTCTAAAATAAGGCTCATTGACCCATAATGTATCGTCTGCATCAAATGCAATAACTCTTATATCTTTCATTTCGGTAAATCTTTTTAAAGGTAATGTACGGGGTATTTTAAATCTAGGGATTATTTCAACGCTTCAATTTTCAGCAGGTTTTGACCTACCACTGGTTCTAGCAGTAGCCCGTTGATGGAAGTTCGGTTTTGCACCAAAATATCCCATGGTTCCATTCTGGGTTCATCGGAAAGGTCAAATGTACCGAAGTGCATGGGGAAAAAGTGTTTTCCTTCTAAATTATTGAAAGCTTCTATGGCATCCGATGGGCTTATATGCGATTGGTGCATGAACCATTCCGGTCTAAAGGCACCAACTCCCATCAAGCAGAAATCCGGCGCACCCAAGGTGTTTTTGATGTCTTGAAAATGTGGTCCTTTTCCTGAATCCCCCATAAAGTAAATTGTCTTTTGTTTGCTCCTAAAATAGAATCCTCCCCAAAGACTTTTGTTGTCATCCCAAAGCCATCTTTTGGACCAATGTCTACTTGGTACATAAGTGATATCAAGTGTGGAATCAGTTATCTGATATTGTTGATACCAACCTGCTTCTTGGATTTCCTGTCCTTTTGTCCATGATTGGATGACTTTTTTGAGACCTAATCCCGTCAAAAAGGTTGTTTCAGGATGGTTTTCGGAAAGGTATTGTATGGTTTTTTTATCACAATGATCCCTATGGTTGTGAGATATCATGATGTAGTCCAATGGGGGAAAGGAATCTAAAGGAAAAGGCAATTCGCTATCCCTTTTCAAAAACATATTGTCTATCAAGATGGGATCAATCAGTATAGTAGTGCCATTTATTTTGATGAGAAATGAGGCATGTCCCAACCATATCAGGTAATCTTCATCATTTTTAAAAGTCTCTGGATCAAAATCAACAGCTAACCTCCTTGTTTCTTTTTCTTTGGCTTCTTTGTAAGGGTTTTTATCAGTTTGCCATTTCAGTAAATCAGAAAAACTTGACTCAAATGGATGGTATAAGTTGACAAATTTCCCTTGATCGTCTAACGGTGTTCCTTTCCATTCCTCATTCGGAGCTATTGTTTTTAGCTCGGAATTTGATGTATGATTGATGCTTTCTGTGGTTGAAGGTTGTTTCATTATCCAGATAAAAAAGGGAATTACCGCTATAAAAGAAAATCCGATTAATTTTTTCATTCTGCTAGCAATAACCTTTATAAAAGTAGAATAGTTTGTCAAGAGGCCAAAAGGTGACCGATCACTTCTGATGGGGTTTGAATTTCTCTAATTTTTTCTTCTTGTATTTCTTTATTGAATTCAAGTTCCAGCTCGAAAATCAATCCATTTACGAAAACCCAATCCATTTGCAGTTCCCTGTAAAAATTAGCTTGTTTTTTACGGCCTGTGAGCGGTATACCGTAGGCTTTGAAAACGGAAATAGCTTTTTTCAGTTCCTTAATGTTTTTCATTTGTTTATAATTTGTATCCATCTACCACTATATGACCGGGGATTTGGGTTACCCAACTTATTCTAGTACGATTTATTTCATGGTAAAAAGATTATTGAATCTCCAAACAGGACGATGTAAATTAGATTTCTGTTGTGAATTCAAGTTTATCTTAAGATTTATTAAGAAAAATGAATTAATCAAGACGAACAAAATTCAGTAAGGGGTTTGAAATTCTACGTATGATAAAGCCAAAAAATTCTGAAGTAAATACCTTTTAAGAAATCAAATTCTCAGAGGACTGGAAGGTATGGTGAAGTAAATAATTGTGCCTTTTTCGACCTGAGATTCTAGCCAGATTTTACCTCCCATCAATTCTACAAACTCCTTGCATAAAATCAACCCGAGACCGCTGCTGGGTTCCCCTGCAGTGCCCGGTCTCCCTGTTTTTCTATCAAGTTGAAATATCTCTTTAAGGGTCTTGCTATCAATTCCTATCCCAGTGTCTTTGACCATTACAATTACATCACCATTTCGGGCTGTGGCGGAAATCAGAATACGGCCGTCGGTACGGGTAAATTTCAGGGCATTGGAGATTAAATTTCTAAAAACCGTATTGAGCATTTCCCGGTCTGCAAATACTTGGATCACCTCAACCATATCTGAATTTAAGTTGATTTCCTTTTGCTGGGCCATTTCTCTGAATAGTTCAAGGTTTTGGGATACCAAGTCATTGAGTTGAATGATTTCAGGATTTAAATTGAGTCTCTTTGTTTGGGACAATGACCATTGCATCAAGTTACTTAAAAGTTCCAGTGCTTTTTGGGATGATTTCTCAATAAGCGTGGCTATTTTTTCAATCTCAGCATAGTTCTTTTTCTTTACCTCTTCATTCAAAATTTTTGAAATTCCTATCACATTGGCATAAGGCCCCCTTAAATCGTGTGCGATTATGCTGAAGAATTTGTCTTTTTCTGCATTGATTTGTTCGAGCTCCTGATTCTGTTTTAGGATCATTTCATTCTTTTGATTGAGCTCTTGAAGAAGAAGTTTATTCTTTTTGTTTCTCCTGTTGAGCAGGTAGATAAAAAAGCTGAAACTGAGAATAATAAGGAATGTTGAAATCCACACAATCCAAAGCTGGTTTCTTCTGTTTCTGAGGTCAACTTCATTTTGACCAAGTTGGTATTCATACTCTTGTGTCCGTAGTTTGATTTCCAGTTCATCTGAAGTGAAAACTTTGAGATTCTCTATAACCTCTAAAAGGCTTTTATAAGCCAGTTCAAAATTCCCCTGTGCTGCTTGTGCCTGATGTAGGATATTGTTGCCCATGTATTCATAAGCTTTAATATTCATTTTTTTTGATTCTTCGATGGCTTGTTTGGCATACATTTCAGCGATCTCAGGCTGATTGAGATGCTCGGGTAGATGAAGTCTGGAAAGGTTATAAAGAACCAGTGGCAGGTCTTCCTTCAGGTCGTAGAGCTCAATGACATTCAAAATTTCTTCAAACTTTTCAACCGACTGGTCAAATTGCCCCGAATAAGTAAAAAAGGCAGCATGAAGAATTTCAGTGGAAATCACCAGGTCAAAGCGTTCTTTTTTCAGGGCCATTTCTTTTGCTAGGTCCATGAAATTCATCAAAGAATCTCTGAGCAATTTCCATTGGGGATCTTTTTCAAATATCAGATGGGTTTCTGCATGTGGCGTTTGAAATTCTTTTTTCACTCCCAATCCTTCTCTTTCAAGAAATATTTCTTCAAAAAGTACAGCCCCCATTCGATTATATATTCTAGAAAGCATGACTGAGTCTTTTTTCACAAGGAAATACTCCAGAGACTGGTTTAGATAGTCCATAGCCACATCGTAATTTCTTGCCGCCCTGTAAGTTTCCCCTAATGACCTTTTTACTTTATGTACGCCGTCCTGGTCTTGTAGGCTTTGATACATAGCCATGGCATCATTTAACTTTTCGGAGGCCTTTAGATGATCGCCATAAGAATTGTAGGCCATGCCTATTCTTTCCAAGGCCATGGCTTGTGCTTTTTGGTTATTCACAGAGTCAGCCAATGCGTAAACTCTTTCACCCAATGCAAGGCTAATCGCGACATCCAGATTTTTATCTAGGATTTCAAATATTTTATCTATCCGAATCTGTTTGTCAGGAATTGAATTAATGACTGAGTTAAGGCTGTCTAGCTTGTAATCTGTTTGGGAAAAAGCATAATTACAAGCCATAAAAAATGACATGAGCGCAAAAAAATGACTGCGAAATTTTTTATTAAAAGTCTTGATTGCTTTTCTAGCCATACCTTAATCGTTCATAGCTATGCGAAAATTATTGTTGTTTGTCTGGAATTAGCTGTATCAAGATAGAGATTCTAAGCCAAGTTTTAGACGAAATTTAAAGTATTTTTTGATTTATTGAGGTTTGGGCCTTGTTCAAAAAATTCGGCTTTCACTTAAGGTTCATAGGACTTAATGTAAAATCGATCAGCCCCAAAACTACCTTGACAAAAACACAAGATGAGCATTCTGATTATTTCAACAATGCTTTCCAAATTATTAAATCTGGGGAAAATAGTTTTTAAATATGCTTATATTGAGGCAGTGCAAAAAATCAGGGAATCTAAGCCAGGAGACTTCCTTGGATTGACCTCAAATTGATGCTTATAAAAATATTTTCATCAATTATTCAAACCCTATTTAAAAACCTAAAAAACCATGAGAACCAGAAGAGAATTTATTCAGAACCTTACTGTAGGAGCAGGGATTCTGCCCTTTGCCATGAGTGCTGATGCATTTGGGATGCCCTCTCCGGCGCCTTATTTTCCCCAAGTACAGGATGGTCCTGTCCTTAAAGTGGCTTTAATGGGACTTGGCAGCTATGCTGACCGTGTCGCCAAAGCCATGCAAGATTGCAAAAGAGCTAAAATCACGGGACTTATTTCAGGGACACCATCCAAGCTCCAATCCTGGGGAAAAACATACAATGTTCCCGAGGGAAGCAGGTACAATTATGAAAATTTTGATGAGATTAAAAATAATCCTGAAATAGATGCAGTTTACATCATTACCCCCAATGCCCTTCATCATGGTCAGTGTCTCCGTGTGGCAGCAGCAGGAAAGCATGTGATCTGTGAAAAGCCCATGTCCATTAATGCCCAAGAAGGGAAAGAAATGGTGGAAGCTTGTGCCAAAGCAGGAGTCAAGCTATTGATTGGCTATAGAATGCATTTTGAGGCAAATACCTTGAATGCAGTGAAAATGCGTGAGGAGGGGGAATTGGGAGAAATTAAATTTTTTCAAGGCTTGAGTGGTTTTATTATCGGTGATCCGACTCAGTGGAGGCTGGACAAGGATCTTGCAGGTGGTGGGGCCATGATGGATATTGGGATTTATGCGATAAACGGAGCAAGGTATATGATAGGGGAGGAGCCTATTTGGGTGACAGCACAGGAAGTTAAAACTGACCCTATCAAATTCAAGGAAGGTGTAGATGAAACGATTACCTTCCAAATGGGCTTCCCAAGTGGTGCTATTGCTTCCTGCTTGTCAACTTACAGTATGAACTATCTGGATAAGTTTTTTCTAAATGGAGACAAAGGTTTTGTAGAAATGCAACCCTCTACAGGGTATGGACCAATAAAATCCTGGTCTCATAAAGGGGAAATCAACAAGCCACATGTGACGCATCAAACTGTACAGATGGATCAGATGGCAAGTATTATTTTTGATGGTAAAGTACCAGAGATTCCTGTAGATGGAGAGGAAGGACTTAAGGATATGAAAATTATAGATGCTATTATGCTGGCTGTAAAATCCGGTCAAAAGGTGAAACTGGATATGGGTTAAATGCCAGTAACAAGCAGTAAAGGCCAAGAGTATATTCCTGGCCTTTACTTTTAAAAACCATTCTTCTTTTCTTCGATCTCATTGGCTTTGCTTACGATATCTCTGATAATCTTATCTACCTCATAAGCTGAATTGAGAACATGATCTAAAAACTCATACTTCTCTTTTTCGCAGAGATTATTATTCTTGATTAGATCGATAAGACCCATCATACGGGCCAATGGTGCCCTGACTATATGGGATTGGATCCAAGCTATTTCTTTTAGTTTAAGGTTTTGTGACTCTATGGCATTAAGATAGCTGATTTTCAAAGTAATATCATTGGCAATAATTAATCTTGCTTTCCTACCTTCAAATTCTAGGGTATTGGAGTGAATTTCCATGGTTATGGGAGTTCCATCTTTTTTGAGATGTTCATAGATACCCATAAATTGACCCTTATGCTCGTCAAAAGTAGTTTTTTGCAATGTTGATTTTACTTTAGCACCTTCTTCAGATTTTCTGATTTGAAGAATATCCATCGTAAGAAATTCGTCTTCAGAGTACCCATAAGTTTTGATGGCAGATTTGTTGACTTTGAGAAACTTCAGGGTTTCTTCGTCAAATACCCACATGGGCTGGGGGCTCAATTGGAACAGCTCTGAGTATCGTAGCTCAGAAAGTTGGATCTTTTTAAGATTTTTGTTCCTCTCTATATTGTAGGTGATAGCTTTATGTAGGGTAGTGGCATTCAGATCATCTTTAAGAAGGTAATCAGATACCCCCATGGATAAACTTTTCAGCGCAAAACTGGCTTCTGAATATCCTGTAAGTACGATAACTGGAATTTCCTTATTCAGTTTCAGCGTGTTTTCAATTAAATCAGCTCCACTTTTATCTGGTAAAGAAAGGTCAAGTAAAATAACATCCCAATCGTTCTTTCCAATTCTGAGAATTTGATCCAATTCTTTGAAATTTTCACAGCGCTCAACGATAGGATTAGAGACCATTTCTTCCAGATAGTCTTCGACTAATAAGTAGTCACCAAGATTGTCTTCAATGACTAGGATTTTATAGCTAGTGGAATCCTTCTTCATAAGGCTTACACTTTTGGGAGTTTGGCTGTATGCATCCAAAATTCTTCCACTGATGCAATTGCCTCTTGAAAATTGTCTACCTCTACCGGTTTGGTAATAAAGCAGTTCGCATGGTTCTTGTAAGAGGTAACTATATCTTTTCCGGAGGAAGATGTAGAAAGCATCAAGATGGGAATATGTTTATAACTCTCTTCTGATTTGATGATTTGCAGGACTTCATGACCATTTTTTTTTGGAAGATTGATGTCAAGTAAGATAAGGTCAGGTTCTTCTACATTTTCGAATTTACCTCTTTGAAAAATAAAATCAAGAGCCTCCTGACCATCTCGTGCAATGCTGAGTTGAATGGAGATCTTCCTGTCCTCGAGCGCTTCAGTGGTCAATAGGATGTCTCCTTCATTGTCCTCTACAAGCAAAATATGTATTGGTTTATTCATTAATATATATATGTTAACAGATGCTGTTTTTCACTTTGGGATGGTGAAAAAGAATGTACTTCCTTCACCAAAATTAGATTTAAGCCATATTTTTCCCCCATTATTTTCTACAATTTTCTTTACTATGGCCAGCCCCATTCCTGTACCTGAATATTCGTTTTTATGATGTAACCTCTGGAATATAATAAAAATTTTTTCAAAATATTCTTCTTCTATCCCAATCCCATTGTCCCGTATGCTGATTATCCACT
This sequence comes from Mongoliibacter sp., assembly GCF_007692705.1. Lineage (GTDB taxonomy): Bacteria > Bacteroidota > Bacteroidia > Cytophagales > Cyclobacteriaceae > Mongoliibacter. The sequence continues at coordinate 3,619 of NZ_REBN01000205.1, read as the reverse complement.
CTTTTTTTCCCTCCTTACAATTTATATCAATTATAGGGGTAACATGCTCTTTTTTATACTTGAGGGCATTACCAATAAGATTTTGGAAGATTTGAACCATTTGAGTTTTGTGCCCTTTGATTATGGGGAGGTTTTGATACAAAATCTTTGCATTTGTCTCTTTAATCATTTGACGTTGAAGGTTGTGTACTTCCTCAATAATTTTATTCAGGTCAATTTCCACAATTTCATCATTGGATTTGCCTGCCCTAGAAAAGTCAAGAAGGTCTAGAATTATGGTCCGCATTCTTTTCGCACCGTCTACGGCAAAATGAATATATTGATGAGCTTTTTCATCTAATTGCCCTTTGTATTTGTTCTGTAGTTGTCCCATGAAACTTGTGACCATTCGAAGCGGCTCTTGAAGATCATGAGAGGCGGTAAAAGCAAATGATTCTAACTCTTGATTTTTTTCCTCGAGCTCCGCCATTGCTTTTTTTAGCTCAGCTTTTTGGCAATCCAGTTCCTGACTGGTTTTCTTTTCCTTTAAAAAACTGTTTTCAAGGCCATTAAAAATAATGGGTACCATCGCTGAACATAAAAAGCTGAGGAAAACTAAATTAGAGCTGAGTGCAATCCATCTCAAGGCGCTGTAATCTTGCGTTTCCCATTGAAGTAGGTTTAAGGAAATCAATAAAGCTATCAGTACACAAATGCCTAAGTTGACCCAGGCAGGTACATAAGCATATTGGTTTTTAAAAATGATGGTACAAAAAAAGCTTATCCCTAAAAGAAACAGTAAGCCTGGCCCCATAGGACCAAAAAAGGCCAAGAGGCTGGTAGAGAAAAATATAGCTGATATGATGAAAAGAACTTTTCGTGTTTGTAAGGTAAGTAAGGGAACAAAGCCAATAATAGCAATCATTGCAATTGAAATCAAGTCCACTGTCAGCAGTAGGTACATCTGATTACTTATGCCGTAAAAAAAAGCAGGAATAAGAGCAATTAAAGCGAAAGGAAGTAAAAATATAATGGTATTGGCAAAGAGGATGTTTTTCCAATAGGATAAGCCATCTTTTTCATATCGGTTAAGTTGAAAATTAACCTTTACTTTCTCCTTATAAATATTCCAGATTATCATTTTTTAGCATCTTATCAAAAATCAATGTCTGTAATTTAATTTTTAATTAGAACAATATGCCGGAAAATATGGTAAATGCCAAATGCAGGGCCAAGGGCTAGGGGTAGGAATAAAAAACCGGGAGATAGTAAGTTTTGAGACCAGTTGAGTAATTGTATACTGAAAATGGTGATAGCAAAACCCAAACTGTTGACTATGGTCAGTGCTGTTCCTTTTTGGTGAGGGGGGACATTCTGTGCTATCAGTGTAGAAAACATTGGTGAGTCTGCGGTTACCACCATTCCCCAAAACAGCATAAAGCACAATAAAACCCATGCATATGGCTGCAAAAAGAACAGAGGAGAAAGCAAACAACAAATTCCAGACAGACTAAGCGCAGTTTTGGAAATATCCAAAGGGCGAACACGACTGGAAATCAAACCTCCTAATCCACAACTTACTCCTCCTATTGCAATGATAACAAAGGACCAGAAAGAAAGGTCAAATTTGATTTGATGGGAATTACCATAAGCGGTTAGAAATACAGGTACAAATGCCCAAAAGGCGTAGAGCTCCCACATATGGCCAAAGTATCCAAATGCAGCCTGCCGGAACCTATCGCCTTGGAAAACTCTGAAAAAAACGGTGAAATCAAATGATTGACTTTTGGTGCGGAAGGGGCCATCAGGAACCAAGATTATCATAAAGCTACCCCCCAATATAGCCAGCAAAGAGGTGGCATAGACCACGACCTGCCAGTCTAAACCACCTGTAAAAGACCTGATGAAATGGGGAAAGGCTGTTCCCAATACTAAAGCTCCCACCAATAAACCCAGAGATTTCCCAAGTCCTTTTTGGTAGTAATCGGAAGCGATTTTCATCCCTACAGGGTAGATTCCTGCCAAAAAAAAGCCTGTACCAAACCTAGAGAAAAGCATAAATTCAGGTGAGAGGCCTTCCAAACTCAGCACTAAATTAAATCCTGATGCTATTAGAGAACTGATAAAAAAGATCCTTGAAGGAGGAAATTTATCTGCAAGAGTAAAAATGGCAAAAAGCAGGGTTCCCACAATAAAACCAATTTGTACTGCTGAAGTCAGATGACCTAGGTATTGATCATTCAATGCCATTTCGGAAGCCAGTTCCGGTAAGACCGCATTACCTGCAAACCAAAGGGAAGTACATAAAAACTGAGAGATGACAATTACGGGGAGAATTCTCTTCATTGTTTTTCGGAGGGCTTATTGATTTGTGCTTTGATCATCTCAGCATCCCAAGCATTGTCGTTTACTGTGAATTTCCTTTTTCTTTCAATTTCCAAAAGTTGCTCCTGCATTTGTTTGGCAATGTGTAAGGTAGATGTTTATAACTCATTGTTTTCATTAGATTTAACCTAGCCTTTAAGGGTATTCCAGCCTTATTTTATGGGTTGAAAATCAACATTATGATTCAATTTATTCCTAAGAAGTTAACAATCAAAAAATGCATATCTTTTATAAGGATAAGTAAGAGAAAATCAGTGCCGGATACCATTCAAAATGAGCTGTAACTGATAATCTTCCAGTGGCTTGGTGAAAAAGTAATCTGCGGAATGTTTCTCAGCAATCATTTTGTCTTTAAATGAGGAGGAGGTGGTCAATATAACTGTGGGTATTGACTTGAGTTCTGGATCCTTTTTGATGATTTCTAGGACTTCAAGTCCACTTTTTTTTGGCATATTGATGTCTAATAGAATTAAATCAGGTTGGGGAACATCTTTGAATTTCCCTCTTTTATATAAAAAGTCTATTGCTGCGGCACCGTCTTTCACGACAGAAAGGGGGTTGTTAGAAAAACTTTCTTCAATTATTTCAGAAGTAAGCAAAATATCACCTTCATTGTCTTCTGCCAGTAAAATATTGATTTTTAATCCTGCCATAAAAACGTAATTGTACTCTAATATTAACAATTTTTAGTTAATGTAAAAGAAAATACACTCCCATTTTGGATATCTGACTCCAACATAATTTTCCCTCCCAGGTTTTCAACACATTTTTTTACAATGGCAAGGCCTATTCCGGTACCTCCATAATCTCTTTTATGATGTAGTTTTTGAAATAAATTGAATACCCTGTCGTGAAACTCTTCTTCAATTCCTATACCGTTATCTTTCACTGAAAATTTCCAATGATCTTCATTTTCCACACAACGGATCTCTATTATGGGTGCACAATCAGGCCTGGAATATTTAAGAGAGTTACTGATCAGGTTGCGGAAAATCTGAGACAATGGAGCATTATAGCTCTTAATGGTTGGTAAGGGATGGATAATTATTTTGGCGTCCTTTTCTTTGATGGATTCTTGAAAAAAGCTTAAAGTGTCTTTTACCAGCTTGTTTAAGTTGATGCTGGACATTAAGCCATCAATTCTTCCTACCCTGGAATATTCAAGTAGGTCTGCAATCATATCTTTCATTCTTTTGGCTCCGTCCGTCGCAAAGAAAATGTACTTTTTGCCCTTATCATCCAGTAATGAATTGTA
>NZ_REBN01000111.1 GCF_007692705.1 Mongoliibacter sp. | reverse complement strand
GCTGGCTAAAAGCAGAGGTACTTTTCCAGCATTGGAAAAACCAGTCTTCGGGAAGGAACTACCGTCCTACGGAAAGTTTTGAGGCCAGGCACCTGATCAACAGGTTTACCCAGACCAATCCAGACGGCACACTTTTCAGGCCGGTACCTTTGGGAGGGTTTATGGATGTAAGAAACAGCTTTGCGGAAGGAAACTATGGAAGAGCACAAATAAGGGCTGATAGGAAGCTTGGAAAGTTCTTCCAGCTCAATGGCATTGCAGGTGCAGAGTTTAAGGATGTCACCACTACGCTCTCTGCCAATAGATTTTATGGATATGACAACAGGTTTGCTGTAAGCCTGCCCGTGGATCTTTCCAGCCAGTTCAGGATCAACCCCAACAACAGCCTTTCAGCCATTCCATCAGGTATTGATCATGACGGTATGGTAGACAGGTTCTATTCCTATTTCGGAAACATCAGCCTTTCCTATGACAACAGGCTGGTATTTACAGCGAGTGCCAGAAGGGATGCCTCCAACCTCTTTGGAGTGGAGACCAATCAAAGAGCCGTTCCGCTTTGGTCTTCCGGTCTTTCATGGATCATTTCCGAAGAAGGATTCTACAATTCCTCCCTGCTTCCCTTCCTCAGGCTCAGAAGTACTTATGGATACAATGGGAATGTGGACAGAACAATGAGCGCTTTCACTACTGCCAACTATTTTGTGACAGAAGGCTTTGCTATAAATCCCGGAGAACGCTACGCCATAATCAGAAACCCTCCAAACAGGAATCTGCGCTGGGAGAAGATCAGTACAGTCAATCTAGGACTGGACATGGGGATGAAGAATGACTTGCTTGACGTCGGTTTTGAATATTACATCAAAGAAGGGGTTGACCTTATAGGGGATTTCCCGGTAGCCCCTTCCACAGGTTTCAATACCATCAGGGGAAATTTTGCAGACACTAGGACAAAAGGATGGGACCTTACCCTTCAGTCAAGGCCTGTGAAGGGAAAAGTAAGCTGGGACATCAACCTGTTTTTCAGTAGGGCGCGGGAAGAGGTTGTTAACTATGAAGCACCCACTCAGATTGTCAACCTGCTATCTTCCTTTGGCGTGACGCCTTATCCGGGAAAGCCCCTGTTTTCCGTATTCAGTATGCGGTCAGGAGGACTGGATCCCGATACAGGAAACCCCATTGGTTACCTGAATGGTGAACCAAGTACAAATTTCGTTGGGATCAGGTTACAGACATTACCTGAGGATTTGATTTTCCATGGTTCAGCCAGGCCACAGACATTCGGGGCTTTAAGGAATACCGTGCACATAGGAAACTTCAACCTTTCGGCCAACATTTCTTTTAGGCTGGATTATTATTTCAGGAGGCAGTCTGTGAATTATACCGACCTGTTTGCGGGAAGGATTTCCCACAAAGATTATTCTCAGAGGTGGACACAGCCAGGTGATGAACAGTTTACCTCCATACCCTCTATGCCTGCTACCAATAATAATTTCAGACAATTTATACATACTTATTCTGAGACTTTGGTCGAACGGGCTGACCATATCCGTCTTCAGGATATAAGAGCAGGATATAGCCTTTCAAGAAGTTCAAATCCATGGCTTCCATTCAGGAGTGCCGAGTTGTACACTTATATCAATAATATCGGAATACTCTGGAAGAAGACCCAGTTTGATGTGGATCCCGATTTCCAGAATATACCTCCTCCAAGGAGTATAGCACTTGGGTTGAGGATAGATTTCTAATTGACAATCATTAAATATTTTGACCATGAAAAATAAAACAGTATTGATAATTCTGGGGCTATTTCTGATATCAGCCTGCGAGGGGTTTTTGGACGAAAAGCCTTCCAAAAGAATAATAGTACCGACCACCATTGATGATCTTTATTCAATCTTGGCCAACGCGCCGGTTATGAATTTCGGCATTAATCTCGGTGTGATATTGTCCGATGATATGTTTACCAATGATGACGGTTATCAGGGATTTTCAATTGATTTTTTAAGAGATGCCTACAAATGGAACAGGGAACTTTATGATGTAGATGGCTCTAACGGATATTGGTTTACACCATACCGGACTATCTTCCACGCCAATTTGATCCTGGAAACGGCACAGGATATTGAACCTTTCAACATGAAAGAGGAAGAAGACCTCCAAAACCTGATTGGGATGGCCTTATTTCACAGAGCAAATTCCCATGCATCTCTTTTACAGTTTTTTTCCCAGCCTGTACTTGAATCCAATGATCTTCAAAACCCCGGCGTTCCGATTAAGCTAAATATAGATGTCAATGATTACCAAGGGCCTTCTGCAATTGGAGAAGTATATGACAGGATTTTTAAAGACTTAAATGAAGCATTGACTTTCCTGCCCGAAAATCAACCAAATTTGATATATCCAACAAAAAGTGCTGCTAATGGATTGTTGGCAAGGCTATATTTGTTATTGGGTGATTATCAAAAGTCATATGAATATTCCCAAAAAGTGCTGGATAGTAATTTTTCCTTGATGAGCTATGAGGAAATTGCTATGGATAAGCAATTCCCTATACCAATGTTTGAATATCCCATCCCGGTTTTAAATAAGGAAATAATCTATTATGAAAACGGAGGGTCTTCTCAATTTTTGACAAGTCCTTTAAGTTTTATAGGTACTGATCTCATTGAAAAGTTTGATGAAAATGACTGGAGAAAGCACCTGTATTTTACCCCTTCACCCAATACTGAGTATTTCAATTTTATTGGGCACTATACAGGAGATTTTCAGCATTTCAGCGGAATTGCTCTGGATGAAATATTATTGATCAATGCAGAAAGTCT
>NZ_REBN01000159.1 GCF_007692705.1 Mongoliibacter sp. | reverse complement strand
ATCGGGATCACTGACAGGAAGACCTAAGCGGGAATTGATCAGGCAATTGGGTTGAAGTTCACGGACTAAGCGAATGACCTGCCTGAGTTGTTTTTCCTGCACAATGGTTTTTTCGTGTCCTATCCACATGTCAAACCACAGCAAAGCCACATCCCCATAATTGGTCAGTAGTTCTCTCAGTTGAGGGATTACTTTTTCCTGCCAATATTGATCAAACTGCTCATCCGTCAAGTCTCCGGTCAACTCCCTGTTATGGTCCCACCCATAGGGATGTTCCCAATCTACCCAATGGGAGTAGTAAAAGCCCAGTTTCATATCATGCTTTTTACAAGCAGCAGCCAATTCGGCGAGGATATCTCTGCTTTTGGGATCGTAATTTTTGAAACTGTAATTTCCTATTTGGGTGTCCCATAAGGCAAAACCATCATGGTGTTTCGCAGTGATGGTGATATATTGCATACCAGCTTTTTTTGCCTGTATCACCCATTCTTCCGGATTGATTTCATCCCAGACAAATCGCTTTGCCAAATCGCCATACTCCTCATTGGAAATTCGGTTTCTATATTTTATCCATTCAGCATAATTATTAAAATGCCTGTGTTTTTCACCTTTCCAAATCCCTTCCGCTCCGCTATAAAGCCCCCAATGAATAAACATCCCGAAGCGGGCTTCTGTCCACCAATCTGTTCTCAGCTCTTGAGCGAATACGAATTGATGGATTGAAAAGAAAATCAGTATTAATGTTGGGAAAATTTTTCTCATCTATTTTGGGTTTGTCAAGACAAAGCTAAGTGCTCAGGTAAGAATTATTTGGTATTAAATTAGCCTATTTCGTGATTTTGTTTTCAGACATATCCATAAATCATTAAATTTTACCTAGTTTAAAATTAATTCAAACCAGTCCTTACGAATTATTAGCAAAGCCCAATGAAAATTTTAGTCTCTTTAGCTACTTTATATTTCCTCATATTTCAATCACAAATGCTCTTTGCTCAGGATAATTTAATCAAGCTGATGTCTTATAATATTTATCATGGAGAAAACCCGTATAAGCCGGGCACTCCTAATGTAGAAGATATAGCAAACCTGATCAGAGAAATCTCTCCTGATTTCCTTGCCTTGCAGGAAGTAGATAGCATGACATTGAGAACGGCTGGATTTGCTGGGGAAAAACTTGACCTCACAGATGTATGGGCGGAGAAAACGGGAATGTTTGGTCATTTCGCCAAGGCCATTGATTTCAGTGAAGGTGGTTATGGAGAAGCAGTTCTGAGCAAGAAAAAGGGCCGCTTTGAATCCTTAAGCTTGCCAGTTCCCGAGGGTGGAGAGGGTAGAAGTATGGCCATTGCGCATGTGGAATTGGCTGAGGGGAAGCGCATGGCATTTGCAGGAACTCATCTTTGTCATGAAAACCCTATCAACAGGGCTGCTCAAGTCAAGGCAATACTAGATCACTTCAAAAACATAGACTATCCCGTAATCATCACAGGAGATTTTAATTTTGAATCAGACGAGGAAGGCTATGCCTTGATGGCAGAGAATTTCCGAGATGCTGCTTTGGAAGTTGATAATTTGGAAAATACTTACTCCAGCGATAATCCCAAAATGAGGATTGACTACTTTTGGGTACCCAAAAACAGCGGGATAGAGGTACTTTCAGTCCAAACCATATCTGTCAACTATTCAGATCATTTGCCTTTGGTCATGGAGGTTAATATTCCGTGACGCATCACATCGATTAATAGAGAATGAAAGGCGAGTTTTCGTAAACCGAAACTCTTTTTAATCTCTATACTTTCTTAAATTTTAACAAAAACCCATAAAAACTATGAAAATTCTCTTTACATACCTTTTGGTTTTCTCTTTTCTCATGACTTCCTGCGGACAGCGGCAGGCTCAGGAAAGTGCCAGTGTTGATCCAGCACCTGAATGGAAACAGCTTTTCAATGGAGAGGATTTGGATGATTGGATCATCAAGATTTCAAAACATGAGTTGGGAGAGAATTTTAAAAATACCTTCAGGGTAGAAGAAGGCATGATGAAAGTCAGGTATGATGGTTATGAAGATTTTGATCAGCAGTACGGCCACATTTTTTATAAGGAGCCTTTTTCTCATTATGTGCTTAGAGTAGAATATAGGTTTGTAGGGGAACAGGCAGCTGGGGGAGAAGGCTGGGCTTTTAGAAATTCAGGCGCCATGTTGCATAGTCAGGATCCCAACACCATGCTCAAGGATCAGGATTTCCCGATTTCGGTGGAGGGGCAAATGCTGGGGGGTGATGGTGTCAATGATAGACCGACAAGCAACCTCTGTACACCAGGAACTCACGTGGTGATCAATGGGGAGCTTTTTGAGCCGCATTGTATCAATTCCAGTTCCAGGACCTACCATGGAGATAGGTGGGTGACGGCAGAGTTTATGGTTTTAGGAGATTCGATTGTGCATCATATACTCGAAGGAAGGTCTGTAATGAGTTATGAAAAGCCTCAGATTGGTGGAGGAAATGTAAATCCTTATGATCCCGAAGTTAAAATCGATGGGAAATTATTGAACTCGGGATACATTTCTCTCCAGAGCGAAAGTCATCCGATTGACTTCAAGAGAGTGGAAATCCTAGACCTATCGGCTTATGGAGATCAACCGGATAAACTGACAGAATATCTCAAGATCCACGGATTTGATGCTTTTACGGGGGAAGATTAGATAGGATTTTAAATTCAAAATTTTATTTGAGATGGGTTTCAAAAAAGGCTATTGTTCTGCCCCAAGCCAATTTAGCAGCAGCTTCATCGTAGCGTGGAGTGGAGTGGTTGTGAAAACCATGATTGACTTCTGGGTAGAAAAAAGCTTCGTAAGTTTTATTATTTGCTTTTAAGGCTTCCTCATATTCAGGCCACCCCGCATTTACTCTAGTATCTAAATCTGCAAAATGAAGCTGAAGAGGTGCCTGGATACTAGGAACTTGATCAGCTGGGGCTTGTCCCCCGTAAAAAGGAGCTGATGCCCCAAGGTCTGGTAAGCGAACTGCCATCATATTTGAAACCCAAGCACCAAAACAAAAGCCTACCACACCCACTTTTCCATTGCATTCGGGATGGTTTTTAAGCAATTCATAGCCAGCAATAAAATCTTCTAGTATTTCATCTCTGTTTCGCTTTGCCTGCATTTCCCTTCCTTCATCATCAGTACCCGGATACCCCCCAAAAGGCGTCAAGGCATCAGGAGCAAAAGCAATAAACCCTGCTGTGGCTGCCTCATGTGCAGTATCTTCTATATAGGGATTGAGTCCTCTGTTTTCGTGCACGACAATGATTCCAGGAAGTTTTGCTTTATTTCCCTTTGGCCTGCTGAGCAATCCCTTCATCTTTCCAGCTCCTTTTGGAGAGTCATATTCCAGATACTCTGCATTTACCCTAGGATCATCAAGATCAAATCTTTTGGCTTCAGCATAATTTGGCATCAGGTAATTCATGAGGGCTGATACAGTCATTCCACCCACTGCAAAAACACTAAGCTTGCTTACAAAACTTCTCCGGTCAATCTTATTGTGACAATACTGGTCGTAAAGATCAAAAATTTCCTGCTTGAGATTTTCTTTTTTGATAGGTGTCATAGGTTTTTCGGTAGTTTATTCTTCTATTAATCAATAAACTAAGAAAATGTTATCAATATGAGATGTCAAAATCTAAGAGCGGAAGATTTCGGTGATCAGCGAAAAAAGCAAGAGCCCTTTGCTATCAAAGGGCCCTAATAATTGCAGTATGTTTTGATTTAATTTTCTATTGAGATATTCCCCGAGGTTACACTTCCCTTGATATCGTAGGGAGCTCCATTGTCCAAAGTCAGTGACCTACCTCCTCTGGAATTGCCAACTGTGATATTTCCGGATGTGGCTTTCATGTGAAAATTAAATTCTCTAAGATCGGAAGGGGTTTTAATCTTGAAATTGCCGGATGAACCATTGATACTGGTATCAGGACCAAGTCCTGCATTGTTGGCATTTAAGTTACCTGAAGTAAGCCTTAATGATCCAAGCTCTCCAATATTTTCTAATTTGGCGTTTCCGGAAGAAAGACTCACACTTAAAAGCCCTTGGACATTAGTTGCAGTGATGCCTCCGCTTCCCGATGAATATTTCACATTGCCCAGGATATCTTCGATTTTCGCACTTCCAGAACCCACGCTGCCCGAAACATCTCCTTTGATATTGCGGAGTTGAATGCTACCGGAACCCGCTTTGGTTTCTACCTCTCCGGAAATGTTTTTCCCTGTGATTCTTCCAGAGCCTACCTGTATGGTAGTCAGTTCTGATTTGACATTGTCTACCAATACACTACCTGACCCGCCTCTCATTTCCAAGTCCATTTCTTTAGGCCCTTTGATTTTGATATGGCCTTTGGTTTTCATATTTCTCCATCCAGAGCCAGAATTGTTGACTTTGTGAGAAATTTTCAGGATATCTCCTACAGTTACAAAGATGATATCCTGCTCATGGTTATTGGATTCCAAAAAGGCATTTACAGATACTTCCTCCAAAGCTGGATTTCCTTCATAGGCTATTTCCAAGGCACCGCCTGTAACTTCGATTTTAGTGATACCAGAGTAGTTCTTATTAATGTCTACAAGTGTTTTCATCTGTGCGGAAGCACCAAATGGCAGCATGATGAAGCCTATGAAAAAGAGGCTTAGGGGTATTGTAAAATAATTTTTCATGTCTTTGTAATTTAAAGTATGATTCCGAAACTTAAAGTATTGACTTGTGGACCTCTATTGGCTTGGAACATTTCATTAAGGTCGTAATTGACAAACAGATCCACATTGGCTACTCCTAATTCCAACCTGGCACCGTATCGGAAGTTATTGATGTATAGGTTTGTACGTTGGAATTCCTTTACTTTTCTACCTTCTTCATTGTTATATACAAACTTTCCTCTTCCACCCAAGCGCGTGCCAATGTAGGGGCCTGCACCTATTCTGATTTTACCGTTTCCTGTGGTAAAAGTGGGGATCAATCCAAGGTTGAGATAAGAAGCTGATATCTTGGATTTGGTGCCACCACCTGCTGCGAAATCCTGGAAAACAATACCCTCTTCACCTCTTAAAGCCTGAAGGTTTCTGTCCTCAAATTTAAAGTTGTACCAACTTACGCCGACCATACTTTTGAGACGGAAATTATTCCCAGCCCTATAAGTATAATCGAAATTGAGAGCAGGGCTCCAACTTCCCCAAGCCCTTACTTCGGGAGCATCATCACTTCCAATCCAGGTATTGATCCCAAGGTCGATTTGAAAATCCGTACTGTGGGTATTGGCTCTTTTTATGTACTTTTCCAGTTCTTCATCCTCGTAGACCTTGGAATTTGAAGTGATTTCATAAACCCTTCGTCCCTCATCATTTCTCGTAACTTCAATTTTTGTATTGAAAAGAGACCAAACAGTTACAGATTGCTTTGGTGTTGTTTCATTTTCTTTATCCTCTATTTCAGTCTGCGCACAAACGCTGAATGATATTGAAAGTAGGATAAGGGAAAAAATCAGATACTTTTTCATATATAATAGTTTAATAATTGGTTAGAAAATGATTCCGAAGGCGATTGGATTGAGTTCATACTGTGAACCTGCTCTAAAGAGTGTATTGAGATCGTAAGTAGTAAAGAAGTTTACTCTTCCTACTCCAAGTTCTCCTCTAATACCATATCTGAAATTATTGAGGTGAGAACCCACAGTTTCGAAGTCTTTTCTTCTCCCTCCTCCATCAAGGTCTCTGTACACAAACTTACTTCTACCTCCAAGACGGTAGCCTGCATAAGGGCCTGCAGCGATTCTGAATCCTCTTTTTCCCTGATCGTTCATTTGGCCAAAATCAAGTTTGAACAAACTCATAGCGGTCAGGTAGGAAGCGGATATTTTACTCTTGAAGCCATTGACATCAGTCCTTTGGATAAAATCAATATCTCCATCTCCTCTTACTGCCTGGAAGTCACGATTTTCAAACTTAAAGTTGTACCACTGAACACCCAGTCCAAGATCCCAATGGAATCCTTTGGAAATTCTCTGACTTGCCATCCAGTTGAGACCCACATTCCAGCTGCCCCAGCCTTTTACGGCAGGAGGTGCTGAACTGCCTCCAGGCATATTGCCTTGTGCATTTATGTAATTGTTTATTCCAAGGTCCAAGTTGAAGTAAGTTCTAAAAGGCGGATCGAGTTTTCTCCTTGTGCCGGTTTCCACTTTGACTTTGGTGTCTTTTCCAGACTCATCCACGTAGATTTTAATGCCCCCTATATGGACTTCTGTTTCAGGACCGTCTTCTCTGACCCTTACGATTTCGCGGGTTCCTTTTTTACTCTGTACTTCTACGACTACTAATTCTCCAGTCTTTTCATCTACTTCCAGATCCAATTCCCGAATGATTTGGTTGACATTCATGTTTTTGAGTCTTTCGAAGTCCTCCTTATTATCCACGACAAGGATGATCTTTCCTGATTTTCCAAACTCCACTATGATGGAGTCGTTCTGTGCATGATTTTGTGAAAATTCATGGGAGTCAAAGCCATAGGCTAGGGAAACCAAGCCCATTAAGCAAAACATTAAAAGGTATTTTTTCATAAAGTTTAAGTTCTAATAGTTGGTTACTTGCTTCTTTCTTTTCTAGGACTGTTGTTGGCAAATAGGTTTTCTTTTGCATCCTGCAGGTCTGCATATCCTTGGCCTATTTTATTCCACAAGCCCTCAATTTTCTCTACTTTTTCTTCGATTTCTCCGATCAACCCTTGTTTAGGTGCTTCTTCTTTTAATCCTCTGGACTTGATGATCACTTTATAAGCAGGTTCTTCTTCTACCGCTTGATTCATGGCTACAGCTTCTGTGATCTTCAATTCTGGAAGAGTGATTTCCGGAAGTTCCATTTCTACTATTTTATTTTCTTCTCTTGGTGCGATTGCTTCAGCCATCGTTTTTCCCAAGGCAGGATCTTTAAAAGGTGTAGTTGTGGGTCTTATTGGCTGTTTTTGAATCACATCGGGTTTTGGTTCTTTTGCAGTTACCGTTTCTGAATTATCTTCTTTTTGATTTGGTGAAGTTTCTGAAATTACTGACTCATCATTTTCTTGATTTTTACTAATACCTTCTTCCTTTAGAGTTGTCAGTTCGGCTACTTGCTGCGGCGTATCTTGGTCATCTCCTGACCACTTTAACAATACAATTCCTGCTGAAAGTAAAAGGACGATAGCAGCAGCTATTCTGAGTAGAGGATAAAATCCAGCCTTTTTCTTCTTGGGTAATTGGCTTTCCAGCCTTTCCCAAGCCAATGAGGATGGTTTTTCCTGATGTGATTCCAGTTTTTCTCTGAAGTACTGGTCAAAGTTTTTTTCTGTCTTAGCCATTGATTCTCCTTTCTTTTATCTGTTGATCGGCTATTTTCTGTTTCAATACATTTCTCGCCCTATTGAGTTGGGATTTGGAAGTGGACTCGGTGATTCCAAGAAGGTCTGCTATCTCAGCATGACTGTATCCTTCTACTGCATAGAGGTTAAATACTGTCCTATATCCCACGGGTAGTTCTTTGATGAGCTCCATGAGCTCTGCTGTTTCCAAGTGTTTGAGTTCGTAGATGGTGTCCGCCACCTGAAGTGTGCTGTCCATGGTGACTTCCATGTTCAGGTTTTTGTTATTTCTCAAGGTCAGAAGAGACTGTGTGACAATAATTCTCTTCATCCAACCTTCAAAGCTGCCTTTTTCCTCAAATTGGGTAAGTTTTTCAAAGATCTTCATGAAGCCTTCTATCATAACATCCTCTGCCAGATCCCTATCTTTCACATACCTGATGCAGATTGCAAGAAACTTTCCGGAATATTGTTCATAGAGCTGCTGTTGGGCCTTTCGCTCAGCCCTCAGGCAGCCCCTGAGCAATTCTTTTTCCGTGGTAAAAGTTTTCTTAAATAACATTTTGGTTGGCTTTCAAATAGGTAGATGCACCTTGTCAAAAATAGGTTGCATTCATTTCTAAAAAAAAGTTAAATATTTTTCTGTTTCCCGATTCACCTCATTTAAACACATCTTTTGTTGATGCCTACTTTTTTTTGATAATTGGAGCCTTCAATGGTTCGGTCTTTGCTTTTTGATTGCTATAATAATTTTCATTTGAGATCGGATTATTCCTGACATTAAAAATACAGGTAATCAAACAGGTCTTTTTTAAACTTATATTCTATGGCAATTATAGGAGAAATCATCAAGAAGGCAGTAGAAACGGCCGATAAGATTTTTACAAGTTCGAATCATGCTGATGCCCAGAAGGATGTCTTGATAGACTTATTGGATACAGCAAAAAAAACATCTTTTGGAAAGTACTATGAATTTGAAAGCTTGTTAGAAAATGAAGACCCCAGGAAGGCTTTTGCTGAAACCGTTCCCTACCATAGCTATGACGAATTGCGAGAAAGGTGGTGGCAACGTGTAATAGATGGAGCCCCCGATATTACTTGGCCGGGTAAGGTAGAGTTTTTTGCAGTGTCCAGTGGTACAACAAGTTCCAAAAAACATATTCCAGTTACCGATGAAATGGTAAAAGCGATTAGAAAGGGTGGCTTACAACAAATCAAAGCTTTGGCAGATTTTGACCTTCCGCCCGAATTTTATGAAAAAGAAATTCTAATGTTTGGCAGTAGTACCGATCTCAAAAAAGTCAATGGACACTTTGAGGGTGAAATTTCGGGTATCTCCGCCAGTCAGATTCCGTTTTGGTTTGAGGGAGTGTATAGGCCAGGGAAAGAAATTTCTTCCATTCAGGATTGGGATGAAAGGGTCGAAGCTTTAGCCAAAGAAGCACCCAATTGGGATATTGGTGGTATTTCCGGAATTCCTTCCTGGATCGAGTTGATGATGAAAAAGGTGATATCCTATCATGGGGTGGAAACCATTCATGATATTTGGCCCAATTTTCAGGTTTATACCTCGGGAGGTGTTGCCTTTGAACCATACAGGAAAAGTTTTGAAAAAATCACAGCTAAACCCATTACTGTAATTGATACCTACTTGGCATCGGAAGGTTATATAGCAACACAGATCAGAAAAGAAACCGATGCAATGGCTTTGATAACAAATAATGGGGTCTATTTCGAATTTGTCCCTTTTACACCAGAAAACATGGATGAAAATGGGTCTATTAAACAAGGAATCAAAGCCTTAAACATAGAGGAAGTTGAAGAGGACGTAGATTATGTTCTGATTATTTCTACAGTTTCCGGGGCTTGGCGGTATATGATAGGTGATACTATAACCTTTACAGATAAAGCGAAAGCAGAAATCAAAATCACAGGAAGAACCAAACATTTTCTAAATGTAGTAGGCTCCCATCTTTCAATTATTCAAATGAATAAAGCGATGGAGGTACTGGAGGAAAAATTCAATTGCGATATCAAAGAGTTTACGGTATCCGCAATACAAGAAGATGGTGAGTATTATCATTCCTGGTATTTGGGACTAGAAGGGGACTTTGATTTAGATGAGGAAAAAGTTGCCCAAAGTCTGAATGAAATTCTACAAAGAAGTAACAAAAACTACAAGGTTGCACGTAGCAAAGCGCTGAAGGGTGTCCGAGTAAAATTGATTCCTGCGTCTTATTTTCAAAAATGGACAGAAGAAACCAAACAAAAAGGAGGTCAGGTGAAGGTTCCCCGCGTAATGAAAGAGGAGGATTTTATAGATTGGAAAGAATATATAGGAGGCCTATTGGACTAATTTTTTTCCAGCTCTTCTATCATTATCATTACCTCTTCTGGTGGCAAATAGAGCCTATTGATTTTATCCAAATAACTAGGGCTCATTCCTGCCTGGTTTAAGATAAAATCTTTGGTTTTAAGGATATATTCTCCGAGACCATGATTGACAGCATAGGTATCCGCAGCCCTTTCAGCTGATATAATGAAACTTTTGGAAGTGAGGTAACCAATCCCGAATATTATCATAGACCAGGTATTTTTATGTAAATAATCCATAATATGTCCCAATTCGTGTCCGATCCAACCCAGCAAGACATCTTCGGGAAGATCGTCTATAGGAATCTTTTTACCTTTGAGTTTGAAATGTCGGCTTATTTTTATGAGGTAAGTTCTTTTTCCGAAACCCAACATTGATACAAATTTTGGCTGCGCCTGCATGACAGACTTGGTGATATTGTCATCGACCATGAATTCAATGGTATGCGATTCAAGTTCAGGGTAAAAAGACAGCGCTTTCAAACTGATCTCACTGATTCTTTTTGGAACATCATTTCTAAAAATTACCTTTTTTGAAGAAGTCATGCATATATTCTTGCAAAATTAATGCAAAATAAAATTGGGTCGTGAATTAAAATACCAAAAACCAGTAAAACCAATACTGTCTTAACCTGAATTTTGGTATAATTACTTTTTTGTAGTATGAATTTATGGTAAATATATTTTACTAATTACAGTTTTAGAGTTTAGTTATTAATAATAGATTAAAAATTTTAATTTTTTTACTTTTTCATCCAATCCACTGCTAAAAGCTGGTTCGTATTTATACGCATTAACTTAAACCAACTTACCATGAGAAATTATATTGAATCTTTGAGGACTTCGGTTCTATTGACAATGTTTGTGGCAGCTTTAGCTTTTGCTTGTAGTGATGATGAAAATCCGGCAATTCCTCCAGTAGGTGAGGAACCTATGCCAGGAATGGCTCCAGATGTGGATTTTATGGCGTTAACAGATGATAACAGAATCATGATGTTCAACGCACGCGATTTGGATTCACCCATGGAAATCAAATCCATTGCCGGACTCGAAAGTAACGAGATGATTGTAAGTATAGATTATAGGCCAGCCACAGGTCAATTGTATGCTTTGGGAAGTACCAGTAGGCTTTATTTTATCAATGAATATACTGGTGAAGCCACTGCTTTGGGAGATGGCCCTTTTTCTCCTGCCATCGATGGGGAAAATGCTTCGTTGGACTTTAATCCTACCGTGGATAGAATACGCCTAGTGACTGCTTCAGGTCAGAATTTAAGGTTACATCCCGAATTGGGAACAGTAGTGGCAGAAGATGGAATGATTAGCGGAGGAGATAATCCTCAGATTGGCGCTGTAGCATACACCAATTCGGTAGCAGGAGCCAATTCAACTGCTCTTTATGATATTGATTTTTCATCCAACAAACTTTTCATTCAGGATCCCCCAAATGACGGAGGTTTAAGAGAGGTTGGAGATCTTGGTGTAGATTTTATGGGCTTGGGTAATTTTGACATTAACCCTGATAACAGCGCAGCACTGGCGGTTACGTTAAAAGAAGGGGAATCTAAATTGTATACTATCAACCTTGAAAGTGGCGCAGCAGAATGGGTGGGGACATTTGGTAATCGTGTATGGGGAATTGCTTTTAAAACAAATCCTGTGGCTTTCGCAGTCACTGCTGATAACAAGCTTGAGCGATTTAATCCTTTGAATCCTTCCAGTAATGCCGTAGATCTAATGGGACTTAATGAGGGAGAAATAATAGTTGGACTTGATTTTAGACCAGCCAATGGGGCGCTTTATGCGATCTCTAACCAGAGCAGACTTTTGACAGTAAATACGTCTAACGGATCTTTAAGTCCTGTTGGAGACCCATTGTCACCATCGCTTGATGGAGAAAGCTTTGGCTTTGATTTCAATCCAACCGTGGATAGGATTAGGCTTGTCAGTAATACGGGACAAAACCTGAGATTACATCCGGATTTGGGTACAGTTGTCGCTGTCGATGGTGATTTAAACCCTGTGAATCCTTTTGTGAATGGGGCAGCTTATACGAATAACATAGCCACGGCAACCAGTACGGTCCTCTATGTCTTGGATAGTGAAACAGGGCTGCTTTATAGGCAAGATCCTCCAAATGATGGAGGTTTAGTAGAAATTGGATCCTTAGGTATTGAATTCACTGCTGAAAACGGTTTTGATATCGGAGGGATGTCGGATATGGCTTTTGCTCTGTTGACAGTCGATGGAATGACCAGTGTCTACAGCATCAATATCAGTACTGGTGAAGCCAGTAAAGTTTCAGACTTTAATGTTACAGCTACTGCAATGGCAGTTGGTTTGGGTTTTTAGAATAATTTAAACAGTTGTTTGAACACCCATATAGCCACCCGGAAATCCGGGTGGTTTTTTTGATGAATTCATTTTATTGACTGGTATATGGAAAAGTTATTTTGGATTCCAAGGAAATGACCATAACTTGATATTGATATGGGAAAACGGAAGATAAAAATAAATTTAGCCACTCTGGTGATTTTTTTAGTGCCTTTCTTTAGTCAAGCTCAGGGAAATTTTAGAAAAGAAGCTGATATTTCCATTCAGCAGTTGATTTCAGATTATAATTCAGCAAGAGAAAATAGAAATGAAGATTTGTTGAAGAGAGTTCTATTGGTAGATATTGATCAATTGGTTTCTTCTGGAGAATGGAGAAGGGGAATAGAGGAAGCCTTGGAAGGAATGAGAAGTAGCTCTACAAATAACCCAGGGAAGAGAGAACTCGAAATTGAGAAGATTCGCTACCTGAATGAGCAAAATGCAGTGGTGGATACCCAATATAGGATAATTTCGGAAAATGGTAATGAAAGGAATATGTGGAGTACTTTCATAGTGGTGAAGACTATAGAAGGTTGGAAAATAGCAGCGATCAGAAATATGCTTCCTGCTTAAATAGATTTTAAAAAGGTTCTATATGTTGGTATTAAATAGAACTCAGGCAATAGACCCTGACTTTATAGCACTTGTGATTGAATTGGACCAGGAATTGGCCATTACGGATGGGGAAGACCATGCTTTCTATGATCAGTTTAACAAGTTGGACAATATTCATCACGTTGTGGTAGCTTATCTTTTTGGAGCACCCGTTGGCTGTGGTGCGATCAAAAAGTTCGATGATGAGCGAGTAGAAATCAAACGTATGTTTGTCAGACCTGATAGGCGGGGGATGGGGATTGCAGGCAATTTGCTAGCAGATTTGGAGATATGGGCAAAAGAATTGGGCTATAAGAGCTGTATACTGGAAACGGGGAAAAACCAGCCTGAAGCCATCAAGCTTTACCAAAAAAGTGGATACAAGCAAATTTCAAATTATGGACAATATGAAGGGGTTGAAAACAGTTTTTGTTTTGAAAAGGTGATAAAAACTTAACTTTCAGTTTTTCATTTGGGTCAAATCAATGCAGAACTCAAAAAGCGGAAAAGTATTTAGCTATATCCTTCGGTCACCACCTTGTAAGTCTGTTGTCCTATTTCCAATTCCTCATTGGTAGGAATCACAAGAATCTTTGTTATGGAACTAGGGATGTTGATTTCCCTGATTTCAGAAGAACGATTTTGATTTGCATTTGGATCAAGAAGAATTCCAAAGTAATCCATATCCTTACATACAGCTGCCCTCATATCAGGATCATTTTCTCCAATTCCGGCAGTAAAGACAATAGCATCTAAGCCATTCATGGCAGCAGCATAAGCACCTATATATTTTTGAATCCTGTAGGCGTAAATCTCATAGGCCAACCTGGCCTCGTCGTCTCCATTTTCAATTGCTGCCTTCACATCTCTCATATCGCTATGACCAGCCATACCTAACATCCCACTCTTCTTGTTCAGTATATCATTGACCTCTTTTGGACTGTAACCTTTTTCGTTGATCAGGTAAAAAATAATGGAAGGATCAATATCTCCACAGCGAGTACCCATCATCAGCCCACCCATAGGGCCAAGCCCCATACTGGTGTCAATAGATTTACCTGATTTAATGGCAGCCATACTGGATCCATTACCAAGGTGGATTGTAATTATTTTTGCTTCTGGATTTTTCATGTATTCCAAAGCCCTCTTTCCTACATACTGATGCGAACTTCCATGAAAACCATAAGCTCTTATACCCAAATCGAAATACATTTCTTTGGGAATGGCAAAGCGGTAGGCACGGGGAGGCATACTTTGGTGAAAGGCTGTATCAAACACAGCTACCTGTTTTGCTTTTGGGAATATTCTTTCAGCAACCTCTATCCCACGGTAGTTTGGCGGGTTATGAAGTGGAGCAAGTTCAAATAGTGTCTTGATCTTAGCTTTTACTTCTTTGGTGATCAGCGTTGTAGAGGCAAATTGTTCCCCTCCATGAACTACTCGGTGACCTATTGCTTTCACTTCGTCAATATTTTTGAGTACTCCTTTTTCTGAGTCCATTAACAATGAAGTAACAAGCTGAAGAGCATCTTCATGATTTTTAATGGGTTTGGAAATATTATGTTTATTCTCCTTTCCTTTGAGGTAAACCAAGTGTCTGATTGAGGCTTCTTCTGAACTTATTCTTTCAACTAAGCCTGTACAGATTGGATTTTCATCGGGCATATCAAAAAGCTGATATTTCAGTGAGCTACTTCCGGAATTGAGTACGAGAATTTTCATTTTGTGTGAGGTTAGATGCGAGAGCAAAAATCTAAAATCTAAAATCTAAAATTTTATTCACTCCTGTGCCTGTATGGCGGTAATGACTACCGTATTGTAAATATCATCTACAGTACAACCACGGCTTAGGTCATTGACAGGTTTGTTCATACCCTGCAACATAGGCCCGATGGCTATTGCTCCAGTTTCTCTTTGTACTGCTTTGTAGGTATTGTTGCCAGTATTTAAGTCAGGAAATATTAAAACAGATGCATTTCCGGCAACTTTTGAATCAGGCATTTTTTGTTTTCCCGTTTTTGGGTCCACAGCAGCATCATACTGTATGGGTCCTTCCACCAGGATGTCTGGCCTTTTTTCCTTGACTATTTGCGTTGCCGAGCGAACTTTGTCTACATCTTCTCCCGAACCTGATGCTCCTGAAGAATAAGATAACATGGCTACCCTTGGCTCGATTCCGAATTTAGCACTGGTGTCGGCAGAGGAAATGGCTATTTCAGCCAATTCTTCAGCTGATGGGTTGATATTAATGGCACAATCCCCGAAAATGGTCACCCTGTCTGGAAGACACATAAAGAATACCGAGGAAACGAGGGAAATTCCAGGCTTGGTTTTGATAAATTGTAAAGCTGGTCTAATGGTGTGTGCAGTGGTATGGACCGCGCCTGAAACCATGCCATCTGCATGGCCTTTGTGTACCATCATGGTGCCATAATAGGCTACGTCAGTCATCAGGTCTCTGGCTATACCCAACGGTAGTTTTTTACCTTTTCTGATTTCAAAGAGAGTGTTGGCATAATCATCAAAGTATACAGATTCCTGAGGGTTGATGATTTGACAGTTTTCCTGGCTGAGTCCCAAACCCAATCGGTTGATAGAGGCTGTGATTTCGTCCAAGTTACCCAATAAGGTTATGTTTACAATGCCATGCCTGACAAGTCTATCGGCCGCTTTAAGAATGCGCTCGTCATGACCTTCAGGAAGTACGATGTGTTTCTTTTTGTTTTTGGCCCAGCTCACCAATTGGTATTGGAACATTCTCGGAGTCATACCTGAAGCTTTGAAGGATGCAATATTGTTTTCCAAGGCTTCCATGTCCATATATTTATTGAAGGTATTGATGGCAATATGGATTTTCTCAGGATTGGAAGGGCTGAACTTTGAATGAATAGCAGCAACTTTGGTGGCTGCATAAAAGGATGGTTCCTCTACCCTGAGAATTGGAATGAGGGTATTGGTTCCCTGTATCAGCCTGATGACAGAATCAGGAACTTCAAATCCACCAGTAAGTACAATCCCAGCTATTTTGGGATAGTTTTTGGAAAGACTAGCTTGTAAAGATGCCAGCAGGATATCCGATCTGTCACCTGGAGTGACAATCAACACATTCTGCTTGATATGATTGAGGAAGTTGGCAATATGCATCGCCCCAAATATAAAGTGATCGGCCCTGTTGCTCATCTGTTCATCACCAAACATAACTTCAGCATTGAGATGCTCCTTTACCTCATACATAGAAGGACTTTTTAAAGCAGTGATTTTAGGGATGACAGCTATCTGAATATCATTTATTACCTGATTTTGAAGTGCCTGCTGTACATTATTGAGATCTGATTCATCTACTTTATTGACTACAACAGCAATCACTTTCACTTTTCGCTGCAGGAAATTATTGATGGTAACATTGACGTTACTGCAAATTTGAGATATTGATTTTCCATCCCCTGAGGCCACTATGATCACTGGCGTGCCCAGATTTTTGGCTATGGCTAGGTTGGCATCAAATTCAAAAGCCGTACCCTCTCCCAGAAAATCACTTCCTTCAATTATGGTGAAATCATACTCTTCTTCTAAGCTTTTAAACTTGGAAATAATATTATCTATAATTTCATTTTGCATTCCAGACTGGGCTAGAATATTTGCCTGTTCCCTGGTGTAAGAAAAGGTTTTTTCAATCTGTAGTGGCAGTTTGAAATATCCAATTAAAGTCTCAATATGACTGTCAGGCTTGATGGCTGGTTCATGGTTTATGATAGGTTTGAAATACCCGATCTTTTGCGTTCTTGCCAAGAGCATATCTACCAGGCCAAGAGCGACGATAGATTTTCCACTGAAAGGTTCCGCAGTAGCTATAAAAATACTTTTATTTGGCTTCATAATCTTTGAATTTGATAGGGCAAAATTAACTCTGATATCAGACGGTTTACCTGATGACAATAACCTAAAATGATGATTTAAATCATGTTGTTTTTCTTTTGAGTGTTTTGGAAAACCACCTTCTGTCGGCTGCTTTATCCAAGCTGACATTAATTTCAAAACACACTAATATAATCAGGGAGGTGATAAAAAGCCAAAGCATCACGGCAATCATTGCTCCAATGGAGCCATACAGTTTGTTGTAAGTAGCGAAATTATTAAGGTAAAAAGAAAAAAGGTAAAAGCTGAAATTGATCAAAAAGCCTGCGGTGACAGAACCTACCGAAAAGAACCTCCATTTGTCATGGACAGCAGGTGCAAACCTGAAAATATATGCTGTGGCAATGGTAAAGACAGATAATAAAACCAAAAATCTAAATCCTGTCAACATATAATAGTATAGGCTACTGGATACAATTTCCCATTCCGAAATCTGATACAATACACTGCCACCAAGGATCATGATGACAACAGCTCCACAAATCGTCAATACCAAAACCACTATAATCGAAACAGCGAGAACCCTGGTTTTCCAAAAACTCCTATTCTCTTTTGTCCTATAAACTGCATTAAAAGCATTCATCATGGAAACCACACCATTGGTAGCCAAAAACAAGGCTAGAAAAAAACCAATGGATAACAAGCTCTGTCTTGGTTTACTTACAATATCCATTATTGTGGCTTCTGCCTCCTGATAGATGCTTTCAGGAATAAATTCATTGATAAAAAGCAGGATATTTTTAGTCGTTACATTTTTGAAAAAGAGTCCTATATAGGGAATGATATTCAATAAGAACAGCAATAAGGGAAACATGGCAACGGTAAAACTAAACGCCATGGCGCCAGCTCTTTCATTGATCTCATCCTTTTTTACTTGTTCCAAAAAAATCCTACCCACATCATAGAGGTTTTGGTCAGGATTTCCAAAGTGGATATTCCTTAAAAGCTTAGCCTTTCTGGTAAGTTTGATTGAGAATAAGCGTAGCCATTTTTTCACTGAAAAATCTATTAATCAAAATATGGTCGTAATAAATCTAACAAATATTGGGGAGGTCTGCAGGGTCTATGGTTTTCTTTTTTCAGAAAAGTGAGGGTCGTCCATCCTTTGGTCAGTATTTCATGTGCTTCATTGAGTACTTCATACTCGAATCTAATGCGGATACCGGGCAATTCAGGAATACTTGTTTTGATTGTCAAAAGCTCGTCATATTTTCCTGGTTTGATGAATTGTGTATGTAATTCCAGGACAGGCATGATGACGCCATCCTCTTCCATTTGCTTGTAAGAAAAGCCAGCTGCCCGCAAGGCTTCTACCCTGGCCACTTCAAAATACATTGCATAATTCCCGTAATAAACATAGGCCATTTGATCTGTTTCAGCGTACCTGACGCGCACTTGTGTTTCAGCTTGGAACATATCAGTAAATTTTTGAACGATTGAGTGCGGCCTGATATCTTCTGGCGTTACTTAGGTGCTCAGTTAGGTTGGTCGCAAATGCATGATAGCCAGAAAAGTCCTCCTTGGCACAGAAATATAAGTATGCATGATCTTCGTAGTTCAACACTGCTTCCAGGGCAGTGATTTCCGGAAGGTTGATGGGACCTGGAGGAAGTCCGGCATATTTATAAGTATTATAAGGGCTTTCTATCTCTTTATGTACATTGAGTACCCTTTTGATATTGAAATCCCCTACAGCAAAAACCAAGGTAGGATCTGCTTGAAGAGGCATATTGATTTTGAGTCTATTGAGATATACACCTGCAACTTTTGGTCTTTCATCTGCTTTTTGGGTTTCTGCCTGTACAATAGAAGCCAGTGTGGAGACTTCATTTGGGCTCAGACCCAATTGACTTGCTTTGTTCTTCCTTTCCTCTGTCCAAAATTTATTGTATTCATTGTACATTCTATCAAAAAGTTTTTCGGCAGAAGTATTCCACCACACTTCATAAGAATTGGGAATGAACATGGCCATGATGGTCTCTTCCTCAAATCCAAATTTCCTGATATTGACAGAATCGGTAAGAAGATCGAGGAATTGCTGCTCGTTGATTTCTAAATTCCTGGTGATCTTCTCGGCGAGGTCTTCTTTTACCCTTACATTATTAAAGGTCACCATTACTGGAGTTTGCCTTCCAGACCGAAGTAATTTAACCAGGTTGAGGTTATTGGTTTTGGCTGGAATCGTATATAACCCCGGCTTCACATTTTCCTGATACTTCATTACCTTGGATACAAAACTAAAGGTGAGCACATCATTGATGACATCAGTTTTATCAAGTATATCCACTACCATTTGGAAGGTAGCATTGCTTGGAATCCGTATCATTCGTCCTTCTTCTTTATCCACAAGGGCATTCGGGCTGAAAAAAGCCTGATAAAAATAAAAAGAAAGTGATGACAATAGCACCGAGAAAGTGATAATGAAGACCAGAAGGAATTTTGTTTTTTTGTCTCCCAACATAATTTTAGCTTAAGTACTGGAATAACGGCAAAAATAGAGATTTTTGTTCAAGGGGCTAATTAACTTTACAATCTATGGAAAAACCTATACAGGTTATTTGTGCGATAATCATCAAAAATAAGAGGGTCTTAGCCGCCCAAAGGAGTGAATATATGCACCTGCCATTGACTTGGGAATTTCCAGGAGGCAAGCTGGAAGGGGCTGAGTCAGAGGAGGAGTGCCTTAGAAGGGAAATTAAAGAGGAACTTGATATAGACATAAAAATCCATCAAAGCTTGAGTAAAAACATTCATCAATATCCAGGGAAAAAACAAATTGAACTCATCCCCTATGTTTGTTATTTTTCAAGTGGGAAAATTTCTCTAAAAGAGCATAAAAAAGCTGATTGGTTTAACTTGGATGAACTCAGGGCATTGGATTGGGCAGCAGCAGATATTCCTATATTGAATGAGTTTATAAAACTATTTCAAAATCAGCTTGGTTGAATTAGTGAAAGAATGAAAGGACTAAAACCATAATGCTTCTTAAAATTTATAATTACCTTTAATAAGCTTTAATCATTTTTAACCTATTGAAATATGCCTGCTGAATTTATTAAACTGTATCCGGAAAATCCCGAGATTAAGAAAATAGAAACCATAGTCAATATCCTGAGAGATGGTGGCGTAATCATTTATCCTACAGATACGGTCTACGGGATGGGTTGTAATATCCACAATCAAAGGGCCATAGAACGCATCTCACAGATCAAAGGTATCAAGCCTAAAAAACATAATTTTTCCTTTATATGCTATGACCTAAGCAACATATCTGAGTATACCAGGGCTTTAAGCACGCCGGTATTCAAGGTTATGAAAAAAGCTCTTCCAGGACCATATACCTTTATTTTGGAAGCCAACAACTCGGTTCCTAAAATCCTTAACAGCAATAAAAAAACAGTGGGTATCAGGGTGCCTGATCATCCTATCCCAAGACTTTTGGTAAAGGAATTGGGATACCCTATTTTGACCACATCTATTCATGATGAAGATGAAGTTGTAGAGTATAGCACTGACCCGGAATTGATTTATGAAAAATACAGGGACTTAGTTGATGTCGTTATCGATGGAGGTTATGGAAATAACGTGGCTTCAACTGTTTTGGATTGTACAGGACAGCAGATAGAAATAGTCAGAGAAGGCCTTGGCCCGATTGATGATTTATTCTGATATTTGTCTCATAAATTTCACATAATGGGGATTATTACCGAGCTTTTTTATCTGCCATCAATAGAGTATTTTGCTGCTGTTCAGGGGAATGGAATAATTTGTCTTGATGATTTGGAACGATACCAAAAGCAAAGCCTTAGAAACAGAACTTCTATACTTTTGGCCAATAAAACTGAAAAGCTATCCGTTCCTGTATATGGAGGGAATAAAAACCAACCATACCGCGATATTCGTATAGATTATGAACAAAAGTGGTTGAACGTACATCTGCGTGGTATGCAGTCCGCTTACGGAAAAGCCCCTTTCTTTGAATTTTATTACCCTTACCTTGAACAAGTGTATTTGAAGAAACTGCCGTTTTTGATAGATATGAACCAGCAACTACTGACAGTTTGTCTGAAATTGTTGAGGTGGGATACAGAGGTAAAATATTTAAGTGAGTTCGGTGAAAAGTCAGGTTTGAGCGATCTGAGAGGGGTAATCAAGTCTAAAGAACATTTTACCGAAAGGGATATCTATGAGGCTAGACCATACAGTCAGTTGTTTGGCGTAGACTTTGTCCCTAACTTAAGCATAATAGACCTTTTGTTTTGTGCAGGTCCGGAGGCTGAAGCCATAATTACCGCATCAAAAAAAATTGAATGAACAATAGCGGATTGGATTGTGTTTTTAAAACAAATTAGGTAACATTAGTAAAGATTTCAAATCAAATCAGAAAGGATATAAATGGAGGCAAAATTTTCAAACAGAGTCAAAGAGGTGATCTCTCTTAGCCGCGAAGAAGCTTTGCGATTAGGGCACGATTACATAGGTACGGAGCACCTCTTGCTGGGCATGATTCGTGAGGGAGAAGGAGTGGCTGTTTCCATACTCAAAAAAATGGGAGTTCCATTAGACGAGCTTAGAAATTCAATTGAGAGGGCTGTCAAAGGTACCGCAAACCATAATGTGAAAAATCTTGCCAATATTCCATTGACAAGACAATCTGAAAAAGTATTGAAAATCACTTATTTAGAGGCTAAAATTTTTAAAAGCCAGTTGATAGGTACAGAACATTTGCTGTTATCCATTCTCAGGGATGAGGATAATATAGCAACGCAGATATTACATAAATTTGACACTAATTACGACTCGGTAAAAGAGATGCTGGAATTTCAAACAGATGCAGGTCCAAGATCAAAAGCAGAAGCTGACGATCCGGACGAAGATGGATCAAAATTGTTCGGCTCTTCATCGGGCAGTTCATCAGGTAGTTCGTCCAAAGGTTCTGGAGAAAAATCCAGAACCCCGGTTTTGGACAATTTCGGGAGAGACTTGACCAAAATGGCCGAGGACGACAAACTTGATCCTATCATTGGTAGAGAAAAAGAAATTGAGCGTGTAGCGCAGATTCTATCGAGAAGAAAGAAGAATAATCCAATCCTTATCGGTGAACCTGGCGTGGGTAAAACGGCAATAGCTGAGGGGCTCGCGTTGCGTATCGTTCAGAAGAAGGTTTCAAGAGTGCTTTTCAATAAACGTGTTGTAACTTTAGATCTTGCTTCTTTGGTGGCCGGTACTAAGTACAGAGGTCAATTCGAAGAAAGGATGAAGGCGGTTATGAACGAATTGGAAAAATCACCTAATGTCATCCTGTTTATAGATGAATTGCACACAATAGTAGGTGCAGGTGGCGCCAGTGGTTCATTGGATGCGTCCAACATGTTCAAGCCAGCCCTTGCAAGGGGTGAAATACAATGTATTGGAGCAACGACTTTAGATGAGTACAGACAGTACATTGAAAAGGATGGTGCTTTGGCACGTAGGTTCCAAATGGTAATGGTAGACGCTACCACTCCAGAAGAAACCATTCAAATTCTCAACAATATCAAAGACAAATACGAAGATCATCACAATGTAATTTATACCGACGAGGCAATAGATGCTTGTGTGAAATTATCGGATAGGTACATTTCTGACAGGTTCTTGCCTGACAAAGCTATAGATATCTTGGATGAGGCCGGAGCTAGGGTCCATATTAATAATATCCATGTACCTGAGGAAATTCTCAAACTTGAGCAAGAAGTAGAGGATATCAAGGTGGAGAAAAACAGGGTAGTGAAAAGCCAGAAATATGAAGAAGCTGCCCAACTTCGAGACAAGGAGAAAAAACTTCTAGAGCAGCTTGAAAATGCCAAAACCCGTTGGGAAGAAGAAAGCAAAACCAAGCGCTATACTGTTGAGGAAGAAAATGTGGCGGAAGTTATTGCAATGATGACTGGTATTCCTGCCAAAAGAATTGCCCAGAATGAAGGAACTAAGCTGTTGAGTATGGCTGATGAACTTCAAGGTAAGGTGATTGGACAGGAGCAAGCTATCAAGAAATTGACTAAAGCTATTCAGAGAACGAGGGTAGGATTGAAGGATCCTAAGAAACCAATCGGCTCCTTTATCTTTCTAGGTCCAACTGGTGTTGGTAAAACTGAGTTGGCTAAAATATTGGCAACCTATCTTTTCGATAAAGAAGACTCCTTGATAAGAATTGATATGTCTGAGTACATGGAGAAATTTAGTGTTTCCAGATTGGTAGGAGCACCTCCAGGATACGTTGGATATGAAGAAGGTGGTCAATTGACCGAAAAGGTCAGGAGAAAGCCATATTCAGTAGTATTGCTTGACGAAATCGAAAAAGCTCATCCAGATGTTTTCAATATCCTTTTACAGGTGTTGGATGACGGTATACTTACCGATGGCTTGGGCAGAAGAGTAGATTTTAGAAACACCATCATTATTATGACTTCCAATATAGGTGTCAGAGATTTGAAAGATTTTGGAGCAGGAATTGGATTTGCTTCAAAAGCCAAGTCTCAAAGTATGGATGAAGTTATGAAATCTACAATTCAAAGTGCCTTGAAAAAGGCGTTTAGTCCAGAATTCCTTAATAGGCTGGACGACGTGGTAGTTTTCAATTCACTTGATAAAGATCACATTCATAAAATTATTGATATCAGCTTAGGAAAGCTCTTTAAAAGAATAACCGATTTGGGTTATTCCATAGAATTGACCGAGAAAGCGAAAGATTTCCTTGCAGAGAAAGGATATGATCAGCAATATGGAGCCAGACCTTTAAATAGGGCCATCCAGAAATATCTGGAAGATGCTCTTGCGGAGGAAATTCTCAAAGGAGAATTATCAGATGGAGACGTTATTATTGCAGATTATTCCGGAGAAGGGGAGGAGTTGACCATTAAGGTTGACAAGAAGGAAAAAGCCGGATGAGTTGTTTAACACCAGATTGATTGAGACGGTCAGCGCAAGCTGACCGTTTTTTTGTGGGCTTTTCGTACTTCAGATAAAAAAATTAAAGAAAATATAAATGTGAAATGAAAAATGCTTGTTTAGGGATTCACTTGATTCAAACCATTCGAATATGATTATGAGGATACGATTTATAGCCCTTCTTTACTTTTGTGTATTTTCTATTATATCAAATGCCCAAAGTTACAAGGTAATACTGGATACAGATATTGATTCTGATGTGGATGATGTGGGTGCATTGGCGATGCTACATACTTTGGCAGATTATGAAGTAGTGGATATTTTAGGGGTAATTGTTACGAGTGATGACCAGTATGCTGCACAATGTACAGATGCTATCAATCATTATTTTAAAAGAGGGAATATTCCGATTGGCGTGGAGAAAGGAGTCACTTTAACGTCCTTTTCAAAATACACCAAGGAAATCAGTGAAGAGTTTAATCACACTTTGACATCTTCTGATGATGCTGAGGATGCGACTTCTCTTTATCGCAGACTGCTTTCTACTCAATCTGATTCAAGTGTCATCATTATTACCATCGGGCATTTGACAAATTTGAGAAACTTGATAGAGTCCAAAGCGGATGAATATTCAGACCTTTCAGGTATTGATTTGGTCAAGAAAAAAGTCAAATTTTGGTCTTGCATGGGAGGGATGTTTCCAGAAGGTAAGGAGGCTAATTTCTATCGGCCCGATCCAGAATCCACCAAAATAGTAGTTGAAAATTGGCCGGTAAGGGTAGTGTTTGCAGGATGGGAAATTGGAAATGAGATAATAACTGGAGCAGATTATCTCAAAAAGTCATTGCCAAAGGATAGCCCTGTGTGGAGAGCATATCAGCTATACAATAATTTTCAAGGAAGGCAGAGTTGGGATCAGGCATCCATACTTTATGCTGTCTCCAACTCAGAAGATTACTGGGGTTTGAATGAAGAGGGTAGGTGCGTGGTGATGCCAGATGGTAGTAATACGTGGGAAAATGGAGAAAGAAGTAATCATTCCTATCTGATTCAAAAGATGAATCCCAATGAAGTAGCCAAGATTATTGATGCGTTGATGGTAGGTTTTTATAGCGCTGACTTTTGATTATAGTGCTATGAAGGTGGTTTGATTTACGCACTTTTCAGTAAATTAAAAGACTTTCATTTAGAGTGTTTTACTGAAAAGCCCAGCCTACAAATACCCCATAATTTGGCTTGAAATCTTTTTCTGGGCCATATTGGTCAAGGTTTGCACCCAGTCCAATACTTCATCGCTGGCATTTGTGTGAAACCTGAAATACTCTTTAAGCAAAGGATGTATAATTCAAAATTGGCAATAATTCCGAAATTTGAAGCATGTCTTCTTCCTTTTCACCCCTGATGACTGTCAATAATCAAAGGATACCCTATGCGCTTTGAAGTTCCTGAACTGTCCCCATTTTTTTTAAGAAGTTGTAGTGAGAATTCACCGCAGAGAAAAAGGATTCATTCTCATGATAAGGAAGGTCAAATTCTTCAGCCGTTTTTTTGACAATTTCAGAGATCGCAGGATAATGGATATGGCAGATATTTGGAAAAAGGTGGTGTTCTATTTGGAAATTTAAGCCACCAAATGCAGAAGTCACTAATGGATTTGTTCTTGCAAAATTTGCAGTGGTTTTCATCTGATGTACTGCCCAAGCATCTGAAATACTTTTGTCTGAGTTGGGTTCAGGCATATCAGTTTCCAGCACCAGGTGCGCCAGTTGAAAAACATTACCCATAACCATTCCTTCTGCAAAGTGCATTACCATCAAGATAAGTAAAACAGTCCACCAAGCAAACGGCATAAACACCAGTGGAAACACCAGGAACAAGGTGTAGTAAAGCGCCTTATATGCAAAGAGTTTAACGTATTCCGATGTAGGGGGAGTATGGTCTTTTTCTCGTAATGATTTGTCAAAAAACTTCTTATAATCTTTCCTGAAAAACCAAGAAAGAGAAGATAAGGAGTAAAGCATAAAAGAATAAATATGCTGGTAACGGTGTATTGGTTTCCATTCTTCAGTACTGTTAATCCTAATGAGGCCGGGAGCTACTTCCAAATCCGCATCATGTCCTATGACGTTGGTGAAAGTATGATGTATTTGGTTGTGTGTAATTTTCCAGATATAAACATTTGCTCCGATCAGGTTAAAAAACCAACCTAAACTTGAATTGACCCATTTTTTATCCGAGTAAGAGCCATGTAAGGCATCATGGCAGATATTGAAACCAATAAGTGTCATGGTGATTCCCAATGCGGCAGCCAAGAAAAAGTGTACGATAAGAGGGAAATGACCAAAAACCAAAAGCACATAAAACCCAACAAAAAGCGCTAGAAGAACAATGGTCTTCAATACCATTTTCCAATTGGCTTTTTTGGAAATATTATTTTCTTCAAAATAGCTGTTCGTATTTTTTCTAACTGCTTGAAGAAATTGAGATTTTTCATTCTCAATAAATTTTAGTTTTCTGGACATGCCTAAATACTATCTAAGGTTAATTTTGATTAATGGTTTCACCAGTATAATGCACCTCAAAAAATGGTGGTTTGAGTAAGGTTGGATTTAAATCAAAATAGTTGAAGCTCAGCAAAGATGGCTTCAAGTTCAGGTCGTGTTTTTACAAGTTTTGCAGAAAGGCGATCCAGCATAGTGTCACGGGAGCCCTCTTGAAAATCAAAATCTTGGTCAACCAAAATAGGGAATCTTCTTTTTAACATGATTTTTTGTTCTCTCCAACTTCTTAGGATATTCATATATTTATTTTAAGTATAATAAAGGGGTATGTAACGTATGCTTAAGTCAGGATTAGTAACTCATAGTACCTACTTTTGATTGATACAATGATACAATTCAGTTTAATATTCTGCAAAGATAAATTTAAACTCACAGGTTAAATAAGCATAACTACTAGTTTCATACAATATAACACATATTAGCCTGTAATAAGTTTAACTTTGAAGTAATTACTTTTTTCAAGAAGAAGGTTTGATGGTTTTCATTTTTTTATTTGGAAGTTTCGTTTTAGAGAATTAATTGTTAAAAGTGTGTCTCCACGAAGATGTGAGTATCGTATGCATTGGGTATTCAATTATTTTAAGTTTCAGGATGCGGATTTATCATCATAATCTTGAAATTTTTAGGCCTTTAAGGAAATCCTATTCTTGATCAGTTTTCGATCTTCATTTTGTTAGAAATCTTTCAAATTTGAAAGGTTTGTTTAACAATCCTTAACCAACCAATTTAGTATTGGGCTTAGTCTTTGCGTAGAACACAGACATGAACAGCATGAACTATTACCTTTTTAAGGTTTTATTGATTTTTGTATCCCTGCCCTTTTTGATATCTCAAAAAGTACCTCAGGTAAAATATCTTCCTTTGATACCCATGTATCAGGATTCTTTATTCTCAGGTCCCAAAACTATTGGGAAATTGAAAAATAAAGCAATTGATGAAGCAAGTGGTTTGGCATTTTCCCAGATGCACCAAGGCATTCTTTACACACATAACGATAGTGGGGGAGACCCTTTTGTGTTTCTCTTAGATACATTGGGTAAAGACCGTGGTAAAATTATTCTTGAGGGAGTGAAGAATAGGGATTGGGAAGATATTGCGGTGGGACCTGGTCCTTTAGATAACACATCCTACATTTATGTGGGTGAAATTGGAGACAACAGAGCTGAATATCCTGAGATCAAAATCCATCGGTTTCCAGAGCCCAAGACTATTGAAAAATCAGTAAAAGTAACGCCTGAGACTTTGACTTTAGTCTATCCGGATGGTCCAAGAGATGCTGAAACCCTGATGATAGATCCACTTTCAAAAGATATATTTATCCTATCCAAAAGGGATAGCGCCAATACCCTGTACAAAACAACCCAGGACGCTTTTTTAAAAAATGATATAGTAACACTTGAAAAGGTAATGACAATAGACCTTACCATGTCAGTGGCAGGTGATATCTCTATGGATGGAACCCAAATCCTGATCAAAAATTACCTTGTTGTATTTTACTGGGAAAGAGATCCTTCAGAAAGTATTCCAGAAGCCCTGGCAAGAAACCCTGTTATCCTTCCTTACAAACCAGAACCCCAAGGTGAAGCAATTGCTTTTGCTCCAAATGGGAAAAGTTATTTCACGCTGAGTGAAAAAAGATCTGGAATTGATCCGGTATTGTATCGGTATTACAAAAAATAACTAATTTGAGGATTCAACAGAAACTTATGCCCCTACAGACAACTTCAAGTATACTCATGGTCAGACCGGCCAATTTTGGTTTTAATATTGAAACAGCTGAAAGTAATTTTTACCAGAAAAGAGACGCAAGGACAGACCGGGAATTGAATAGGGCTGCGCAAAAAGAATTTGATGATTTTGTAATTCTCTTGGAGAAAAATGGGGTTGAAGTAATAGTAGTAGAGGATACTGTTGAACCCAAAAAAACAGACTCAATTTTTCCAAATAACTGGTTTAGTACGCATGAATCCGGCAAAGTTGTCCTTTATCCTATGTTTTCCCCTAATAGGAGGTTGGAGAGGCGGATGGATATTGTGGAAATGCTGATGAAGAAAGGATTCAGGGTTGATGAAATTGTGGATTTGACTTTTTTTGAAAAAGATAATCAATATTTAGAGGGAACAGGCAGCCTGGTTTTGGATAGGGTTAAGAAAGTTGCTTATGCATGCAAGTCAGTCAGAACACATGAGATTCCATTGGAGTATTTTTGTAGACTGATGGGCTATGAAGGGGTTGTTTTTGGGGCTGCTCAAACGATAGATGGTATAGTATCCTCTATTTATCACACCAATGTCATGATGCATATTGGTTCTGAATTGGCAGTTGTCTGCTTGGATAGTATTCGGGTGGCGACTGAGAAATTAAGGGTGCAGGAATACCTTGAGAAGACCGGTAAGAAAATGATACCGATCACAGAAAAGCAGAAATTTAACTTTGCTGGTAATATGTTGGAAGTAAAGTCAAAGTCAGGAGAAAAAATCACTGTAATGTCTAAGGCTGCATGTGAGTCTTTAGGCGATGTACAGCTTAATACGATCAAACGATATACTGAAGTTATCAGTGCAAGCATTCCAACTATTGAAAAGCTCGGAGGAGGTTCAGTAAGATGTATGATGGCGGAGAATTTCCTGCCCTTAGTGTAAGCTGGAGATTTTGATAGACCTGATATTGATCGTTTCTACCTCAATATTTTTGTTTACTGCAGTAATTTTAAAATTCTCTATTACTTCCAAAACATCATAATCAATAACCTTGGAATTGCTGCCGTCAATGATCACATGTCTGCCTTCAGGAATCTCGTCCAAAGTTTTGATCAGTGCACCTTTATTCAGAAAGCTGACTTCTTCTGAGAGTCTGATTTTGATAGTATTGCCCTTAGTGGTCGTGTTTTCTTCCAAAATATGGGAGTTTTGATAATTCCTCAGGAGTATAATCATGATGGCTACTCCCATACCTAAACCAATTCCGATAAGTAAGTCAAAAACGACAATGCCAATAATGGTCACTGTGAATGGCAAGAACTGATCCCAACCGAGTTTAGCTTGGGTTTTGAAAAGAGAAACTTTGGTCAGCTTATAACCCACCTGTAAGAGTATCGCCGCAAGGCAAGCTAATGGGATAAGATTCAGAAGTCCAGGAATGAACATGACTGAGGCAAAAAGTAATATTCCATGGAAAATAGCTGACATTTTTGTACGTGCTCCGGAGGTCACATTTGCAGAGCTTCGGACTATTACTGCTGTCACGGGAAGTCCACCGACTAAGCCATTGATAATATTTCCAACTCCTTGGGCAAATAATTCTTTGTTTGGAGGAGATATTCTTTTGAAACTGTCAATCTTATCTGCGGCTTCTAAACTGAGTAAGGTTTCCAAACTTGCGATTATCGCGATGGTAATGGCTACAAGCCAAACTTCTGAATTTAACGTCTGAGAAAAGTCAGGAAATGTAAATAGATTGGTAATATCTCTAAAGCTGCTCAATATTGGTAGAATTACCTTGTCTTCATTGTCTAAATACAATACTGGTATATATAACTTAAAAAGCTTATTGAGACCTACACCAAACAATACTACTACCAAAGGACCTGGTACAAGTTTTCCAACAAAGCCTCTTTTGAATCTTGGAAGGTCCCAGATAATCAGAATGGTTAGGGAAACTGCAGTGATAATAATGGCCCCAATATCAATATCACCGGCAAGATTACCCAAATCCAGAACAGCCTCCCAGTCGTTGATAAAGGGAATGTACTCTGCTATACCTTTGGCTTCGTTTACTCCAAAAGCATAAGGAATTTGTTTGATGATCAGGATAATTCCAATTCCCGCCAGCATACCTTTTATGACAGATGTGGGGAAGTAATATCCAATAATACCTGCTTTGAGGATACCCAAGATAATTTGGAATATTCCAGCAAGAAAAACGGCAGTAAGAAATACTTCAAAAGACCCCAAATCCTGAATGGCATTGAGTACAATAACCGTCAATCCTGCAGCAGGTCCTGAAACCGATGTGTTAGAACCGGAGAGGCTCCCCACTACTATACCACCTATCACTCCAGCGATGATTCCGGAAAATAAAGGAGCCCCTGATGCCAAAGCAATGCCAAGACAAAGGGGTAAAGCCACAAGGAAGACCACAAGTCCGGCTGGAAGGTCACTGTTCAAGTGGCTGAATAGGTTCTGGGTTGATTTCACTGAAATTCGGGATTTGGTAAGTGTTATGACTTCACTAAAAATATCAATTTAAAATAACAAAATAATTAATTTTTAAATCTCTGGTTTAGGCTTAGAAAAAGTTGGCAATTTAGGTTCAAGTATACCTAGGTCTTCTTGCTTAGAGGCAATACTACAAATAGATACACCAACTGCTTTTATCTACGAAGACTGTAAAGCTGAAAAAACATCCACCCAAAGCCTCAAGGCCCCGAGTGGATGAAAAAAAAAGATCAATAAATTCCTGTATAATTGAAAGGACTGATTTGTCTTAATTCAGCCTTTATACTTTCACTTACCTGGAGGGTTTCTATAAATTCTCTGATGGAGGTCTCCGTGATTTTAGTGTTGGTTCTTGTGAGTTCTTTCAGCGCTTCATACGGTTTAGGGTAGCCTTCCCTTCTCAAAATAGTCTGAATTGCTTCGGCCACAACAGCCCAGTTTTCTTCCAAATCAGCTTCTATGGCGGCCTTGTTCAGTTCAAGTTTACCAAGTCCTTTTTTTAAGGACTCAAAACTTATTAGCATGTGGGCAAGAGGGACGCCAATAATACGCAATACTGTGCTATCAGTAAGGTCTCTTTGAAGCCTACTGATGGGAAGTTTTGCAGCAAGGTGCTCTAATAAAGCATTGGCAATTCCCAAATTTCCTTCAGCGTTTTCAAAGTCAATGGGATTGACCTTGTGCGGCATGGCCGAGGAACCGACTTCACCGGCTTTTATTTTTTGCTTAAAATAATTCATAGCTACATATTGCCATATGTCTTTGGAAAGATCCAAGAGAATTGTGTTGATTCTTTTTAATCCATCAAAGCAAGCAGCAAGGTTGTCATAATGCTCAATTTGGGTGGTAGGATAGCTTCTTTCCAGTCCCAGGTAATTAGATACAAAGTTGTTGGCAAAAGTATTCCAATCCGTTTCTGGATAAGCGACGTGATGGGCATTCATATTTCCGGTAGCACCACCGAATTTAGCAGAGTAGGGAACTTGTTGCAGTAGTCCCAATTGCTTTTCCAATCGATTTACAAATACCTTTATTTCTTTGCCAAGTTTGGTTGGGGAAGCAGGCTGGCCATGTGTCTTGGCAAGCATGGGGATGTCATTCCATTCTTTTGCATTCTCATCAAGCTTATTGATGATAGCATTCAATTCCGGTAGAATTACATCAGTCAACCCTTCTTTCAACATCAGTGGCGTCGCAGTATTGTTGATATCTTGGGAAGTAAGACCGAAATGTATAAATTCCTTATAGGCTTCCAATCCCAATACATCAAACTTTTCTTTGATAAAATACTCAACAGCTTTAACATCATGATTGGTGATTTTTTCAGTATCCTTGATCACTTCTGCATCAGCTATGCTGAAATCTGATGTAATTTTTCTTAGTGCCGGGAAAAGATTTTTATCCAGGTCTTTGAGTTGAGGAAGAGGGAGTTCACAAAGGGCAATAAAGTATTCTATTTCTACATGAACCCTATATTTGATCAGGGCAAATTCTGAAAAATATTTTCTTAAAGAAGTGGTTTTGGAACCGTATCGGCCGTCTATAGAAGAAACAGCACTCAGGTGGGTCAAGTCCATTATAGCTTGGGTTTGATTTGAGTTTGCAATTTAGCCCTAAGCTTTGAAAAACCTGCCTTCCGTTTAAATTTAAATCAATATTATCAAGCACGGATTTCTGCCTTAGGAAAAATTAGATTGGTCAAACCATTTACTTAGATGTATCATTGCGGCAATGAAGCCTATTTACCAACTACTTGTTTTTATTGCCTTTTTACTTTCTCAACCGGTTCTTTCAAAAGATGGAAAGGATAAGGAATCAAAGGCAAATGCTGCCAAGGACAAAGAATTTGGATTGGAGATTGGTTATGCCGTCAAGGCGGTGAATCTAGACGGTATTTTGGAAGAGGGGGAGTGGGACGATTCCCAAATGATTTCTGGTTTTGTACAGCAAATTCCAAATGAAGGACTTCCGGCAACCGAACGAACAGAGGTCAGGTTAAAGTATGATGATGATTTTTTATACGTAGCAGCTACTATGTATCAGACCACAGGAGGAGACTATGTGGTGTCATCCTTAAAAAGGGACTTTAGGTTTTATGAAAATGATGCATTTGCTATAGTTTTAGGACCATATGATGATGGTAATAACGGCTTTATGTTTTCTGTCAGTCCTTACAATATACAAATGGAGGGATTGATTTCTAACGGAGACAGGGTGTCTGATGTATGGGACAATAAATGGTTCTCGTCTGTAAGGAGGTACGATGACCGATGGGAAGTCGAAATGGCTATTCCTTTCAAAACCTTGAGGTTTACTGAGGGCTCGGAATATTGGAGGGTGAATTTTTTAAGGAATGATCGAAAGAATTTCGAACGCTCCTCATGGGTGCCAGTTCCACTAAATCAAAGGATTCAGGGTATTGCTTTCTCCGGATACCTTAACTGGGATAAGCCCCTGAAAAAGCCTGGATCTAATATTGCCGTAATTCCTTATATGGCTACAAATGGCTCTAAGGATTACCAAGCGGAAGGTGGAGTCAATTCGGGCGTTGCAGCAGGTTTTGATGCTAAAGTGGCCCTTAGTCCATCTATGAATCTCGACCTTACCTTCAATCCTGACTTTTCTACAGTGGAAGTGGATCAGCAGCAAACCAACCTGAATCGTTTCGAGCTCTTTTTCCCTGAAAGAAGACAGTTTTTCCTAGAAAATGCTGACTTGTTTGGAGACTTTGGTTTTTCAAGTATCAGGCCCTTCTTCTCTAGAAGAATAGGGATTGCAACCGACAGTATGGGAAGGAGTTCCAATAATAGAATCCTTTACGGGGCCCGGCTGAATGGTAATGTAGGCGATAATACACGTGTGGGCCTACTCAATATGCAAACGGCTACAGAAGATGCGGTTGGTTATCCTGGACAAAATTACACAGTAGCTACTGCCCAGAGGAAAGTCTTCAGCCGCTCAAGTATAGCTGGGGTTTTTGTCAATAGACAAACAACCGGCATGGTGGATGAACCAGGTAGGAATGTAGCCAATTACAACAGGGTACTCGGTATTGATTACAATTTAGCCTCTGAAGACAATAAATGGAATGGAAAGTTTTTTTACCATCAATCTTTTAGTCCTGATGTGAGTGGAGATGCAAAAGCACATGCCAGCCATTTAAGTTACAATACTAAAAAATGGATCCTTCGCTGGAACCACGAATACGTGGGTGAAAACTATAATGCGGAAGTTGGATTTGTTCCGAGGTCAGCGTATTGGAGATTTGAGCCAAGTATGATGTATAGGCTTGTTTCGAATAACAGCAAGATTTTTCAGCAAACGTTTCAGCTGGCTTACGATGTGTATACAGACAAGGATTTTGGTCTGAAAACAGATGAGAGAATGACATTTGCTTATAGGTTGT
Source organism: Mongoliibacter sp. (assembly GCF_007692705.1). Taxonomy (GTDB): domain Bacteria; phylum Bacteroidota; class Bacteroidia; order Cytophagales; family Cyclobacteriaceae; genus Mongoliibacter. Next base: position 8,150 of record NZ_REBN01000159.1, on the reverse strand, counting down.
ATTTTAAAAACACTTCGACTTTACAGTTACGTTTATTCAACGAATATGTGTACCTGTTCAACTCTTTTGACCCCACGCGAACAGGGGGAGAACGCTTGAAGGCAGGAACGGACTATTCCTACACCAGGATGGGAGTGACTTACAGATCTGATGCGCGTAAGCTATTTAATTATTCCAGTACGGTGTATGCCGGAGAATATTTCAATGGAGAAAGACTCTTTGTCAATACCGATATCAATTACAGGTTTCAGCCCTATGGGAATATTTCCCTTTTTGCGGAGTACAATAAAATCGACATGCCAAACCCCTATAATGACGCAAGGCTTTGGTTGGTTGGGCCAAAAATGGACGTCTCCTTTACGGACAAACTTTTCCTGAGTACTTTTGTGCAATACAATTCTCAGATTGAAAATATCAATATCAATACCCGTTTTCAGTGGAGATTTAAACCAGTTTCAGATTTATTTGTTGTTTACACAGACAATTATCATCCGGAGAGCTTACAAATTAAAAACCGTGCATTAATTTTGAAGCTGACATATTGGATTAACGTGTAAAGAAAAGTGGGAATGTTTAATTTATTCAAAAAGAAAAAAGAAGATAATAATAAAGGCGATCAGTATTTGTCTCTCAAAGTGAGAGAGGTGGTGAAAGAAACCCCGGATACCGTCACTATATTTTTCGAGCAGCCAGAGCCTTACCTCGACTATAAAGCCGGGCAATACCTTACAGTAATATTTGATATCAACGGAAAGGAAGAAAGACGTTCTTACAGTCTGTGCACCTCTCCGTTTGTAGATGCTTACCCAGGCATTACCGTCAAAAGGGTAAAAGGAGGTGTCGTTTCGAATTATCTCAATGAGAAGATTCATCCTGGAAAAACCATTGAAATCATGAAACCCTTGGGGAATTTCATAACAGATTACCATTCCAAGTTCAAAAGGGATTTTGTGATGATTGCAGGTGGATCAGGTATTACGCCCATTATGGGAATTACCAAGTCTGTATTGGTTAATGAACCAGAATCCAAAGTTACCTTGCTGTATTGTAGTAGGTCAGAAGAGCAGATCATTTTCAAAAACGAACTTGAAAAACTTGAAAATAAATATGAAGGTAGGTTGATGGTCATCCATAATCTCAGTCAACCTGAAGATACCTGGACAGGATTGAAAGGTAGGTTGAATGCAGCCAAAATCAAGGATGTGCTAGACAGCACAGTGGATATCAAATCGCAAAACAATAAATTTTATGTCTGCGGTCCTGAAGGATTGATGGATACAGCGCTTGAAACTCTCAAAAACCTTGGAATCCCTAAAGACAGGGTTTTTGAAGAGAGTTTTTACAATGATTTGGAGGCAAAAGAAAAAGAGCTTAAAGCTGAAGGAAAACTTTCCCCTGAATTGACCAGAGAGGTCTCAGTAGAGGTGGAGGGAGAAACATTCGTCTTTGAAGTTCCAGCAGGGAAAACAATTCTTGAAGCAGGTTTGGATGAAGATGTAGATATGCCCTACAGTTGCCAAAGTGGACTTTGTACAGCTTGCCGAGGTAGGTTGATTACAGGTAAGGTAGATATGATAGAGGATGCAGGCTTAAGCGAAAGTGAAATTGCTGAAGGATATATACTTTGCTGTTCTTCCAAACCAGCCAGTTCGGATATTAAAATTATAATTGAATAAGAAAGTTTTGGATAAGGATCTCATTAGAAAAAAATACGAAAAATTGGAACGGAATGCGCTCATCATGATGGCCATTCCGCTTCCTTTTTTTGCACTGTCTTATTTATATACTACCAGTAGCACGATTTCTTATCAAGCACCCGATCTCCCATTGATTTTGGATACTATTTTATTGACTTTGGTAATCGTGATGTTGGGTATTCATTACGTCAATTTTCAATCTTCTATCAAATCGGCAAGGACTGAAGGAAGGGACTTGGAGGACAAAGTAATGCGCTATACCCAAGCTACCATGAGAAGGCTTTGGGTCCTATTTGTGGTGGTATTTCTTTGTGCAGGAGGGTTACTGATTTACGAGAATCCCGGATACACGATTTCATTTGCAGTGGCCTTGGTGTTTTTTTCATTGGGGAAACCAACACCAGATAGAATTATTCGATTGTTGAGGCTAAAAGGCGAGGAAAAGGAAGCCATCGAGGCGTTAAAAATACGTGCTGATTAGCACTATTCTGCATCATGCCTTTTTGGGACATCAGGATTGATAAAAGTAAAACCCCTTGCTTCATTTCCTTCAAAGAAATCTACCTGCATGCCCATTAAAAACATGTAATGTTTCTTTTCTATCAATACGGGAATGTCCGCAACTTCAAATTGCTGGTCTCCTTCTTTGGGTTTATCAAAACCTAACATATACGCCATACCACCACAGCCACCGCCCTTTACACCTACACGTAAGGAATAATCAGAGGGGATGTTTTTATTGGCTATAATGTTTTTGATTTCTGCCTGAGCCTTTTCAGTAATTATAATTGGGATCAACATGTATTCTAAATGCAATTATTCGTTATTGAGTTCAAATTTAGGAGCTAAATCAGGATAATTAAATATCAATTCCCAAAGTTTTAAAGCATTCATTAATTTCGGATATTCGACCCAAACTAAAACAGACTATGGAGTACTTGGCAGATTTGTTGAAAATTATATTACCTGCGGGTTTAGTGATTTATGGTATGTACATCACTATCATGAGTTTTCTAAAAAAAGAAAGGGAAAAAATGTTGGTGGACATCAAAACCCAAAGTACCAATACCATATTACCCATCCGCTTGCAAGCTGGAGAGCGGTTATGCCTACTTCTGGAAAGAATTACCCCAAATAACCTGGTAAGGAGGGTGAGTAACCCAGAATATTCAGCAAGGGATTTGTATCAGGTTTTACTGCAAGAAGTGAGGGAGGAGTTTAATCATAACCTCGCTCAACAAGTATATTTTTCTGATGAGACTTGGGAAAGTGTCAGAAGAGGAGTGGAAAGTGTCATCACCATGATCAATCAGGCCATGCAGGAAATGCCGGAAGAGGCCCGTGGTTTGGATTTGGCTAAAAAGATTTTCCAAATTTCATTGGACCAAAAATCTGATGCTATACAAAAAGCATTAAGAAATGTGAAGAACGAAATCAGGATATTTTTCTAAATTGAGCATATGAGTACATTCAAAGACATGTCTATAGATTTTTTTTCCAAGGCGAAGCTGCTTTATCAGGAAAAGGCAAATGAAATTGCCGGTGAGGATGGCAAGCTGAAAAAATTGATCGAAAAGGTAAAAATCAGGCTTGAACAAGTGTCCCATAACCCCAAAATCAATGAAGCCCTTGAGCCGATTTTGGTTTTCAAAAGAATGATTGTCGCACATCGACGTAAGGAATTCAAAGTGTCAAACCGGACTTTGGGCTTGATTGTGCTGGGCTTGGTTTATTTTGTCACACCGCTTGACCTTATACCGGATTTTATTCCTGTGATTGGTTACGTAGATGATTTATCTGTTTTATTGGCTGTTTTTGGAACAGTCAAAGACGAAGTAGATGACTTTAAAAAGTGGGAAAAGTCCAAATTACTTTAAAATAAAAACCTTTTTAAAATTGGCACAATCCTAAATCGATATTTTGAATATGGGGAATGAGGCCGGAAATGAAGGTGAGATCTTTGAAAAATAAATATATACAGATGAAAAAAATAGCTTTTTTGGCAGGTACTTCAGGGTTGGTTGGGATGCAGTTGCTTCACCAGCTGATCCAAGACCCTGAATACGATATGATAGTGTCTGTAGGTAGGAGGAAACTTGCCCTCAAACATGGTAAATTGGTACAAATAGAGGCTGACTTTAAGACGATCAGAAAGTTGGACTTGGAGGAAAAGCTCAAAGAAGAAGATTTGGGAGGTGCTTACTTCCCATTGATTCAGGCTATCAAAAATAAGTCAGTAAATATTCATGCATTTTGCACCTTGGGTACCACCATCAAAGCAGCAGGTTCTAAGGAGAAATTCTACGAGATTGACCATGATTATGTTATTAATTTTGCTCTTTGGGCGCATCAGAATGGAGCTAGAATTTTCATGTACGTCAGTGCTCTAGGGGCTGATCCTCAGTCTAAAGTATATTATAATCAAGTGAAGGGAGAAGTAGAGGAAGATCTCAAAGTGGTTCCTTTTGAATACTTAGGACTTTTTGAACCATCCCTGTTATTGGGGAACAGAAATGAATTCAGATTTGGAGAAGAAGTGGCTAAAATAGTTACCAAACCGCTTGTCTGGTTGAAATTGGCAAAGAAGTACAGACCTATTTATGACCACCAAGTAGCCAAATCCATGATATTTCATGCCAATCAAGTCAAGTCTGTCAAAGCAGAAGTGATTCCATCCAAGGACATGCAGGCCTTTTAGCATCATGATCGTAGTAATTCAAAGAGTATTAGAGTCTGCGGTCAAGGTAGGCGGAAAGACCATCGGAGAGATAGGATATGGGTTGATGGTCCTTTTAGGGATTGAGGATGCCGACACTCAGGAAGATATAAATTGGTTGAGCAAAAAAATTGTGAACCTACGTATATTCCCTGATGAAAATGGTGTGATGAATAAAAGCCTATTGGACGCCGGAGGAGAGGTTTTACTGATCTCTCAATTTACCCTTCATGCCAGTACCAAGAAGGGTAATCGCCCATCTTATATCAAAGCGGCAAAACCCGATTTTGCCATTCCTATGTATGAAAAGTTTAAGGATGCACTGGAGGGAGAACTCGGAATAGAGGTAGAAACAGGAGAATTTGGTGCTGATATGAAGGTTTCATTGATCAACGATGGCCCTGTAACCATTACAATTGATTCCAAAAATAAAGTTTAAATAAAATAATAATTCTTTGTCAACCCTGATTTCTATTAAGAATGCCACTGTCAGACACTTGGACAAGGTGTTGTTTGAAAATATGGATTTTGAGTGGGATCAAGGTGAGCATTGGGCTATTATAAGTCAATCTGGGGCGGAACTGACAGCGTTTTTGGAAACCTTATACGGTAGGGCCATGGTCATTGCTGGGACAATTGAAAGACCATTTTCCAAAACATACCAAAAGCAGATGTCAGATGAAGGGAAAGTAAATTCCTTCCGTGACCTGATAGCGGTAGTTTCGCAGAAGTACACTTTTAGAAATAAATCCAACCTACAGAATTTCTATTACCAGCAGCGCTTCAATTCCATGGAGTCGGAAGAAGCGGCTACCGTAGAAGAGTTTCTACTAGAAGTTCCTGTTCGCAATTCAGGGAATTGGACTCTTCAAAAAGTGATGCAATTGCTTCAATTGGAAAAACTAAAAGACAAATCCCTGATCAAATTGTCCAATGGAGAAACAAGGAGGTTGGCCATCGCCCAAGCATTGCTGCAGAATCCTATTTTGCTGTTGATGGACCAACCTTTGACTGGACTGGATGTACAGACCAGGGCTGACTTTGGTGCAATCCTAAAGGAAGTGGTGTCCTCGGGTATTCATATTGTAATGGGTACCAATCCAGAGGAAATCCCAGAATGTATTACGCATATTGCATTTCTTGGTAAAAAGAAAGTATTGAAAGCCTTTCATGCTGATGAGAAAGATCGGATTTACTTTGACCTTGATGGAGCTGGGGGATTTGAAATGCAAGCATTGAAAGACTTGGTTTTGCCCTATCCGGATTCCCATGTAAATACCATTATCCAGCTGAAAAACGTGAACGTCAAATACGGGGAGAAGCAAATACTCCAAAATATCAATTGGCATGTAGAATCTGGGGAAAGATGGAGCCTGAAAGGTCCCAATGGCGCTGGTAAATCAACTTTGTTGAGCCTTATCCTTGGAGAAAACCCCCAAGCTTATGCCAATGAGATATGCCTATTTGACAGAAGGAGAGGAACAGGAGAGAGCATTTGGGACATTAAAAAGAAGATAGGTTTTGTGGCTCCTGAGTTAAGCAGATTTTTCCCTCCTAATCAGACATGTATTAAAGTAGTTTTATCTGGCTTATTTGATACTATGGGCTTGTTCAGGAAAGCTTCAACAGCACAGGAAAAGTTGGCTTTGGACTGGTTAGGTTGCTTTGGTTTAGAAGATACGGCGGGCAAGCTTATGAAAAATGTTTCTTTAGAAAATCAACGCTTTATTCTACTAGCCCGTGCGATGATCAAAAAGCCTGAATTATTGGTGCTGGATGAAGCCTCTCAGGGAATGGATATGATACAGCGGAAGATTTTTAAAGAGACGATTAACCGGATCTGTCAGCTTATTCCGGTGGCATTGATCTATGTGAGTCATTATGCAGAGGATATTCCAGAGGTGGTGGATAGGGAGTTTTTACTTTAGATTTTAGATTTCAGATTGTAGATTTGGCTCTTGTGTTATTGTTGAAATATAGAGTTTAGGGAAGGATGAAGGATAAGGGAGGAAGGATGAAAAAGTTTTAGTGGGAATTGTTTCTGGACACGGAGTGATCATACTTTTTAGCCCAATTTGGCAACCTATGGATTTACTATCCAAATTCATCTAAAAGCATTTTTTTAAATTTAAAAGGGGATACTCTGTAAAACTTCTTGGAAGTATGGTATACTATATTTTCCATATCCACCAGAAGAACAACACAATTCCAGGTAATCGGGTTATGAACCAAGATTTGATCACTTGCTGCATATTGTGGATCTCTATAGATATTGTGCCCTATTTCCAAGTCTAACTGATTGAAAAAATAGACCAAAATTTCGCCATTTTCACCATTGTCTATGATCATATGGGCTTCGCCTAGGTGCAATTGTAGAATATCTTTAGGTGTTCCTACGTAATGTTTGGCTCGGGTTAAGGTTCTGTCACAAGACGAGAACAGAATCAAAAAAAACGATATGACAAAAAACCTTTGCATTTACTGTTGATTTAATTACCCCATACTAAACAGACGGTTTGATTAAGGAAAGGATTATGAACCTACATGATTTTCAATGGCCTCTATATTTTTCCAATACCATGTATTCTAGATTGTAAGGAGTGGCATGATAGAATTTTTTAGAGCTGTGATATACCCTGTCGTCTAAGTCAACCAGGAAAACCACATAGTTCCATTTTTTCTTACTAAAGGCTACATTTGTCCCACTAAAATTTCCATTGCCATGGATATCATCTTCCTTACCATAGAATTTGATTTTACCGCCTTCACTTAAAGTATAAACTAAAAACTCACCTTTTTCTCCATTAGGAATAATCAAGCGTGGATGGCCTATGTTAGAGATAAGGGCTTCTTTGGAAGAACCTAAGTATTGTTTGGTCTACACCAGGTTTTTATTACAACCAAAGGAAAAGACCAAAATGATTAGGAGCGGAAGGCATTTTTTCATTCGTATATCATAATTCTTTAAATCAATAAGGGAACTACATGAATACACTCATATATTTTTTTTATCCATACTGTTCTTTCATCATTCTTTTTAACTGTTGTGGGGAAACCCTGTAAAATTTCTTGGCGGTGTGGTAAACAACATCTTCGGGATCAACGAGAAAAATGACATAATTCCAGGAAACCATGTCATTCACCATGCTCCCATCACTTTTCAAAAACTGTGGTGTATTGACTGAATTTCCATTTGGAGCCATTACCAAATTCCTTTGATTGAAAAAATACACCAAAATTTCCCCTTTCTCTCCATTGTCAATAGCCATATGAGCTTCTCCAATATGCAATTTCAATATATCTTTGGAACTGCCCACATAATGCCGCGTTTGTGTAAGCGACCTGTCACAGGAGCTAAAAACAATCAAAAACGTAAAAAAGTACAAAAGCCTTTTCATAGCAGGAAGGAATTACAAGAATTATACCTACTAATACACACGTTGTTAATGTCTTAGGGTTTCAGTAATTTCAATTATCCCAATTATGAATTTTCAATTATGATTTATGGATTGGGTTTGAGTTGCTCATCAACATTCCGATTTTGGAGCTTAAATCAGGGAATTGTTTATCTGTATTATTTTGAAAGCAATTACCTGATAATTTATTTTCATTAAACTTAAACATCGGTGGTATTTTGTTATTGTATTTTTAGTTTTTCGAATTACTTTCAGGTATGAAAACTCTTGTTCTCCTTTCCATATTCTTTTGCTTGGGATTTAGTATTCAAGCTCAGCAGC
>NZ_REBN01000009.1 GCF_007692705.1 Mongoliibacter sp. | reverse complement strand
ATCCTGACGAGCTATTGATCAATCAGGAAGCAGTCGTAGATCTGATCGAAAATCTATATATAAGTGACTTTCATACCATTTACAAGCAAGTAAATCAATTTCCAAGAGCACATTATCTATTTGCAAAAGATAAATTCGAATTTAAACCCTACTATAAGCTTCCTTCAAAAATAGGTGAACCTGTCCCATTTGATGTACTTAAAAAGAACACCAAAGAAAAACTTTATGAAATCATTCAAAGGGAGTTACATGCAGATGTGCCAGTAGCTTCATTTTTAAGTTCTGGTATTGATTCATCATTGATCACGGCAATTGCCAATGATATTAAACCTGGAATTCAAGCCATAACCATGGGTACCAAGGATAAGGATATGGATGAAACTTCAGGAGCGCGGGAATTTGCCAGAAAACTGAATATCAATCATGAGGTTGTTCCAGTGGATATTGATTCACTGAGTCGGCTTGGTAATATTTTGAAGGATATACAACCTCTTGCAGACGCCTCATTGATCCCTTCTTTTATGGTGACTGACCAAATTAAAGACAGGTACAAAGTCATGCTTTCAGGAGATGGAGGAGATGAATTGTTTGGATCTTACAATAGAACGAACCTTTACCAAAGTGTAAAGTTCCATGGACTTCCCGGTGGCAATAAAGTCATAGAAAAAGTATTGGGGAACCAAACATCTTGGGTCGAAAAGCAATTTGCAGCAAGGTTAAACGACAGAAACAGGATGACACTTGGTGGTTGGAGTGGTTATTACAGAAGGCATAATCTCAATAACTCACTACTTTCCAGTGTATTCAATCAGCAGCAAAATATCAATGCCACTTGGAGGAAGTTTTTATCCTTGGAAAAAGAACTAGGTGAAAACTATTCTAAAATTAGTTTTCATGTAGATTATGCTACCAAATTACCAGGTGCATTTTTGTATAAAATTGATTCTGCAGCTATGCATAGCAGTGTGGAAGTCCGAGCTCCATTTTTAGACCACACTCTAGTTGATTACTTGATGAGTGTTCCGGTATCTTCTATGATGCCAAATCATATAGACAAAGAGTTAACCAGGTCTATTTTGGAAGATTTTACAGGAAAAGTCAAACATGGTCCCAAAAAAGGTTTCTCTATACCCTATGCTGGTTTTATGCAAAATGAATGGGGAATCCTGCTTCAAAGTATGATTCAGGAAGGAGTTTCATCTTCTTTTTTTGATTTTAACAGAGAAGGAATTCTAAGCTTGATCAAACAGCACCAAACACAGCCAACTCCTACATTGGCAAGAGTCCTATTTGGAATATTGGTATTGGAAATATGGTTGAGGGTATTCCATCTCAAAGTACCTCATGATTTCTTAACCCAAAAAATATGATCATTGCAGAAATAGGTCAAGCACACGACGGAAGCTTGGGGCAGGCTCATGCATTTATTGATGCACTATCAGGTACAGGAGTAAATGCCGTCAAATTTCAAACACATATTGCAGAAGCTGAGAGTTCTTCATACGAGCCCTTTAGGGTTAAATTCAGCTATCAAGATTCCACGCGATATGATTATTGGAAAAGGATGGAGTTTACACCTGAACAATGGGCAGGGATTAAGACTCACTGTGAAGAAAAAGGACTTGAGTTTATATCTTCTCCATTCAGTAATCAGGCCGTAGAGTTGTTGGAGAAATTGGGAGTAAATAGATATAAAATAGGTTCAGGAGAAGTAAGCAATTATTTGATGCTTGAAAAAATCTCTCAAACAGGGAAGCCTGTTATGTTAAGTTCAGGGATGAGTTCATTTGCTGAACTTGACCAGACTGTCAATTTCCTAAAAGAAAAAGGGGTGGACCTCAGTATCCTTCAATGTACCACTGCTTATCCAACATCTCCGGAACTTTGGGGCTTGAATGTCATCCAAGAACTATCTTTAAGATACAAAGTGCCTATTGGTTTCTCTGATCATAGTGGAGATATATTTGCCTGCCTTGCTGCAGCAACATTAGGAGCAAGCATTTTTGAATTTCATGTAGTATTCGATAAAAGGCAATTTGGTCCCGACTCTGCATCCAGTTTACAGATTGATGATGTTGCAAAACTATGTCTTGGTATCAAGCAGATTCAAACAGCGTTTAACAATCCAATCGACAAAAGTGATAATTCCAAATTTTCTGAATTAAAGCAGATTTTTGAAAAAAGCCTTTCCTTGAATAAAGCCAAAAAAAAGGGGGAAGTGATTTCAATTCAGGATTTAGAAGCAAAAAAACCTGGGAATAGAGGGATTCCTGCAAGTCAATATAACTTGGTTGTGGGAAAAATAGCATCAAGGGATATTCAACAATGGGAGTTCATCACCAATGATATGCTTTCGGATAACTAATCCAATAAAAGATAAAAATGGGAAAAAGAAAAATCTGTGTTGTAATTACTGCAAGGCCATCCTATTCAAGGATAAAGACTGCCTTGGAGGCTATCAATGAACATCCTGATCTTGAGCTTCAACTTGTTGTAGCGGCTTCAGCTTTATTGGATAGATACGGTTCAGCTGTTAATTACATGCTTAAGGATGGTTTTGAAATCTCGGCCAAGGTTTTTAATATTTTGGAAGGAGAGAATCTGACAGCTGCTGCAAAGACTACCGGTATTGGAATACTTGAATTGTCAACAGTATTTGACAACCTTTCACCAGATATAGTGGTAACTGTTGCCGATAGATTTGAAACAATGGCCACAGCAATTGCAGCATCTTATATGAACATTCCTCTGGCCCATATACAGGGTGGAGAAGTGACCGGGAATATTGATGAAAAAGTAAGACATTCCATTACCAAGTTAGCTGATTATCATTTTGTAGCTTCTCAAGGAGCCTATGACAGGGTTGTTA
>NZ_REBN01000086.1 GCF_007692705.1 Mongoliibacter sp. | reverse complement strand
GATTCTTTTTCATTGCTTCTTGGCTTTAGGCTCTCTTCATCAAAGAACCTCGAAGTACCCTAAACCTCAAAGGATCCGAGTGTCTTGCTTCCCGCCTTTCATTTCTCGCTTATCGTCTCTCATTTCTTAATTCTTTTCAATCTTTGCTACAAGATTCACTGTCATTTTGTCTGTATTTTCTTAAATTCGCAACTCGAATTTGACTACACATGGAAAACATCATAAAGGACATAGACATTATAGCACCGGAAGAAGCACAAGCGTGTGATTTTAAAACCACAGAGGAAGAAAACACTGGTAAGTCTAAAAAAATTTATATTGAATCTTATGGATGTCAGATGAATTTCTCTGATTCAGAAATTGTCGCATCCATCATGAAAGAAAGTGGTTTTGATACTACTTCTGATTTTGAACAGGCAGATGTCATATTTCTCAATACCTGTTCTATCAGGGAGAAGGCAGAGCAAACGGTCAGAAAAAGGCTTTCTCAATTCAATACGCTCAAAAAAAATAAGCCTGAAATGACCATCGGGGTTCTGGGTTGCATGGCCGAAAGGTTGAAAGATAAACTCCTGGAAGAAGAGAAGATCGTCGACGTAGTAGTTGGCCCCGATGCCTACAGAGACTTGCCTAACCTGGTAGCATCTGCCGAAGACGGAAATAAAGGCGTCAATACCTTCCTCTCAAGGGAGGAAACTTATGCAGACATCTCCCCTGTAAGACTTAATTCCAATGGAGTAAGTGCATTCATCTCTATTATGAGAGGCTGTGACAACATGTGTTCTTTCTGCGTGGTACCATTTACCCGAGGCAGAGAAAGAAGCCGGGATCCTCATTCCATTGTAAAAGAAGCACAGGAACTATTTGATAAGGGATACAAAGAGGTCACACTTTTAGGTCAAAATGTAGATTCCTATAAATGGTCTCCTGAAGAAAATAACAAAGCAAGACTCAATAAAAAAGAGGACAAACTCTCCGCAGTAATCAATTTTGCCCACTTATTGGAAATGGTGGCTAAAGTATCTCCTGCTCTAAGGGTAAGGTTCTCTACTTCTCATCCAAAAGACATCACTGATGAGGTTTTGTACACCATGAAAAAGTACAATAATATCTGTAAGTATATTCATTTGCCAGTTCAAAGTGGCAACTCCAGGGTTTTGGACTTGATGAACCGGACTTATGACAGAGAATGGTACCTTAACAGGGTAAAGGCTATAAGGGAAATCCTAGGTAAAGAATGCGGAATTTCTTCTGATATGATTGCTGGATTCTGTACTGAAACAGAAGAAGAACATCAGGACACATTATCCATCATGGATATCGTGAAATATGATTTTTCTTACATGTTTTTCTACTCAGAACGACCCGGAACATTGGCTGCAAAAAAATTCGAAGACGACATTCCTCTAGAGATTAAAAAAAGAAGGTTAGCTGAGATTATTGAAAAACAAGCTTCCCTGTCATTGCAGAGGAATAAACTAGATGTGGGTAAAGTTCAGGAAATTCTGATTGAAGGGACATCCAAAAGATCACAAGAACAACTTAAAGGAAGGAATTCTGCAAACAAGGTTGTCATTATCCCAAACAATGGCCTCAAGCCTGGGGATTATGCCATGGTCAAAGTCACTGATTGTTCCTCTGCCACACTTTTTGGTGAAATAGTATCCTAAATAAGTTACATGAACATGTTTTCAGCATCAGAAATACAAAGTGTCAAACAACGGTTTGGAATCATTGGCAGCAGCCCATTGTTGAGCCATGCCATTTCGGTAGCCATGCAGGCTGCTCCAACTGAAATGACTGTTTTGATCACAGGAGAAAGTGGTAGCGGAAAAGAGTCTTTTTCCAAAATCATCCATTCCATAAGCCCCAGAAAGCATGGGAAATTTATTGCCATCAACTGTGGCGCCATTCCAGAGGGCACTATAGATTCTGAGCTTTTTGGACATGAAAAAGGCTCCTTTACTGGTGCCCATGAAGCGAGAAAAGGATACTTTGAGGTAACCGATGGAGGCTCAATATTTTTGGATGAAATAGGTGAAATGCCGTTGGGTACTCAAGCACGTCTACTTAGGGTATTGGAAAACGGAGAATTCATAAAAGTTGGTTCTTCAAAAGTTCAAAAAACGAATGTCCGCGTCATAGCGGCTACAAATGTCAATCTTATCAAGGCAGTGGAAAAGGGAAAGTTTCGAGAGGACCTTTATTACAGGCTGAACACCGTGCCTATCTACGTGCCCCCACTTCGTGAAAGAGGTGAAGATATTGTATTGCTTTTTAGAAAATTCACCTCAGACTTTTCAGAAAAGTATTCAGTAAAGCCAATTTCGTTGGATGAAGATGCAAAAAAACTGCTTATGAGATTCCCTTTTCCAGGGAACATCCGACAACTGAAAAATATAGCCGAACAGATTTCGCTTTTGGAACAGGAGAAAGAAATTGATGCTGCCACACTGGCTAAATACCTCCCTACAGACCAAACGAGATTACCTGCCATATCAGGTTACAATGGAAGTTCACCGGATAATAGTGATTTTTCCGAAAGGGAAATTCTTTATAAAGTTCTCTTTGATATGAAAAAGGATATGAACGAGTTAAAAAAACTGGTATTGGAATCTTATCAGTCAGGTGGACTAAATTCAACAATCATCAACAAGCATCAAGAGCTTTTTGAAGATATGGACAGCACTGTATCCTTTGATGAAAAACCCCGTCAAGAAACTACTTCGTCTAATTTACCTTTGGTAATTGATCCAAAAAAGAATAATGAATCTTCAGAAGACTATTCAGATGATTATGACGATGAAAATATAGAAGATATCATACATGAAGAAGATGACAATTCACTTTCTTTGGAGAAAAAGGAAAAAGAAATGATCATCAAAGCTCTCCGCAAGCATAATAATAAAAGAAAATATGCTGCCAGTGACCTTGGTATCTCTGAAAGAACGTTATATAGAAAAATCAAACAATATGACATCGATTAGGCAGCTCTTGAGAATCACGCTAAGTTTGATTACGGGACTTTTGCTATACGCATGTTCTGTAAGTTATAGCTTTACCGGTACCAATATCAATTACGATATCATATCCTCATTTTCAGTTGAAAACTTTTTCAATGATTCAGGCGGGGGACCTGCCAACATGGAGCAGCTTTTCACAGAATCACTCAAGGATTTTTACCAAAGGAATACCCAATTGGAGTTGGTAAGGAATAATGGTGATCTTCAGTTTTCGGGAGCTATAAACAGGTATACTATTGCGCCCCAGGCAACTGTATCTACCCAGGACCCAAACCTTCCTGACCGTGCAGGTCAGATGAGATTGACCATAGGTGTGGAAGTAGATTATGTCAATACAGTTGAAGAAGAGTATAGCTTGAAACGGACATTTTCTTTCTTCCAGGATTATGATCCCCGAACAACTTCCATCCTTCAGGTGGAAAGCCAGTTGATAGAAGAAATTTTTGAAAGTATCATTCAGGATATATTTACTGCTACCGTAGCGAACTGGTAAAAATTTGTAAATTGAGAGGTCAATAAAATAGAATCAAGTGAATCCACTGCAGCTTTTAGAATCAATACAGAGAATACAACAGCCTTCAAAAGAAGACTTGATCAAGTTGGTTAAACTCCACAAGACGTTCCCTTATTTTCAGATTCCAAAAGTTTTATTGGCCAGGTATGAATTCGGGAAATCCAATAGTGATTCCAAGGACATGCTGCATCATGCGGCAATTACAAGTCCGGACAGGGCATGGCTGAAACATCTTGTAGAAAGTAAGGATGGTATCACTAAAATCATTGTTCAATTTAATCCAGGGCTTGAAAAAGCCATTTCAGATAAGGGACCTCAAAATCCCGCCAACCTTATTGATGATCTTGATGATAATTTAGTCCCTTCACCCAACAAAAAGCCAAATCCTGCTGAAAGGAACCTGTTGCTCAAAAAACTTGGTGAAGAGTTGGTTCAGGCTAAGAATTCAGAAAAGAATCAAAGTGAAAAAAAAGAAGAGGGTTCAGCACCAAGCCCTCAGTCTTCATCAACTGAAAAAAATGAATCAGTCAGCTCAGCTGAAGAAATAAATTCACCTACTGAACAGGAAATAGCTCCAAAAAAGAAGAGATTCAAAGGCGATGAGTTAATCGAGTCAATAAAAAAAAGGGATAAGGTAGAAATCCATGATGAAAAAAAGAAAGAACAAATAGACATCATTAAGGCCTTCAGCAAGAGGGAAATCAAGCTGGCGACATTAAAAGAAATAGAAACTCAGAAAAAACAAGATGACCTCAGCGAAAAAAGCACCAAACTTAATCCTGCTTTGATCACAGAATCCTATGCTAATTTGTTGTTGAAGCAGGGGAAAAAACAAAAAGCAAAAGAAATTTATAAGAAATTGATGGTGAAGTTTCCAGATAAAAACACTTATTTTGCAGACCTAATTAAAGAATTGGAAGAAAATAAATTATAATATGTTTACCATACTTATCAGCATAATCATCATTCTTGCAGTCCTTCTAGTGTTGGTAATCCTTGCACAGGATTCCAAAGGAGGAGTGGGCGCCGCTTTTGGCGGAAGTGCATCCCAAATCATGGGAGTAACAAAAACAGGAAACATCCTTGAAAAATCAACTTGGGTATTGTCTATTGCAATTCTGGTACTTTCATTAAGTTCAGCAGCGTTCTACAGTACTGAAAGTGGATCTGACTTCCGTTCTCCAAACGTAGAAAATGCAAGAAAGCAAGTAGTATCTCCTTCTTTTGGTGAAGGCGAAGGATTGCTTCCCTCCAATTCAGAAGAACAGAATGGGGAAACTCCTATTGAAATACCGGAAGAAGACGGTTCTGAAGATTAATTCATATCCATCATACATCATTTAATAAAAACCTGGCTGAGCCAGGTTTTTTTTATGGACTTTCTCTAAACCGGCTACACCTCATTTTTTAATTATATCCCGAATCACTCGGTTCTAGGGACCAAGTCTTCAACTTGGTTTCTTTAATATTTCAATTTATTCCGAATCGCTTCACTCCCGAGACCTTCGCTAAAGCTCCAGTTTCTACTTTATTTCAATCTTATCCCGAATCGCTTCACTCTCGGGACCTTCGATAAAGCTCCGGTTTCTACCCTATTTCTATTGTATTTCCCCCTAATATCAGTATCTATCAATCCACTACTTTCAGCAAAAGTCTTTTTGAAATTGGCAGGAAACTTTCCTGGACTGGAATATGCTGCAGGCTGTGGATACGGTAGGTAGCAGGGTTGGGTAATTCCTTGTAAGTCTTAATCAGGTTCAACTTGATATGTTCGAAAGTCATTGTAAAACTGGTTCTCACCTTATCAATCAACTGCATCATGATTCCTTTAAATTTATCCATGCTATTCTGAAATAAATTCACTTTGTATCTATAAATATAGATTTCATTCGACTTGTCGAAAGAAAGAAAAGCATACCCTTCCTTTTGATACAAAGGAGAGATTCCAATCGGTTCAATGGACATCCCTTTTTCCAAAAAATCATAAATCTCTTTCCCATCTTCAATTGCTTTTTTGAGTTGGGGAAGGGAATACTGCACGATTTCTTCCAAATGTGTCATCAGCTCATCGTCAACAATCAAAGGCTTATACTTAAGCTTCATTTCTTTGGTATCAGGCCCATCCAGCATTTTTGGAAACGCAGATTTAAGCTGATCCTTATTCTCAGAAAAGTCTTTAAGTTTACTATAATGCCTTATCAACTCTGCCAATGGCGGGTAAAGTTTGACCTCTTTGAATTGAGCGTTTACGTGTTGCAAATAAGCCAGGAGAAGGTACTTTTTGAATTCAAAATCTATCCAGCCCTCTGTAATCCAATTGTCGTTCAAAGTTTTCATAGATACTTAATTTGTTAAAAAATTTACAAAAATCTGACATAAGAAAAAACAATCTTTGAAATTTTGACAGATAAGGAGACCACCGATTAAAATTGCATGACAATACCATGTGATAAATTGCGCCTTTATGTCAGTTTGTGCGCTTCTACATCCTTTGGCACAAGAAATGATAATTGGGGTTTATAAGATTTTGTAAATAACCTTTAAAAGTTAATAATTATGTCAAAAGTAAACATCCAACCTCTTGCAGACAGGGTTCTGGTAGAACCTGCTGCAGCTGAAGAGAAAACTGCCTCTGGTCTTTATATACCAGACACTGCCAAAGAAAAACCGCAAAAAGGAACTGTAGTGGCAGTGGGCAATGGCAAAAAAGATGAACCATTGACTGTAAAAGTAGGTGACACGGTTCTTTATGGCAAGTATGCCGGTACTGAGCTATCAGTAGAAGGTCAAGATTATCTCATCATGAGAGAAGCTGACATTTTTGCAATTCTCTAATCATCTATTTCAAACAATCAAAAACTAAAAACAACAAAAAAAATGGCTAAACAACTATTTTTCGATACCGACGCAAGAGACAGACTGAAAAAGGGTGTCGATGCTCTTGCAGACGCAGTGAAAGTGACCTTAGGTCCAAAAGGTAGAAACGTAATTATCGATAAGAAATTCGGTGCTCCTACTATCACTAAGGATGGTGTATCTGTAGCTAAAGAAATCGAATTGGAAGAACCTATCGAAAATATGGGTGCTCAGCTTGTAAAAGAAGTAGCTTCCAAAACTGCTGATGATGCAGGTGACGGAACAACCACAGCTACCGTTCTTACTCAAGCTATCTTCAATGCAGGAATTAAAAACGTAGCAGCAGGAGCTAACCCAATGGATCTCAAAAGAGGCATTGATAAGGCAGTTGCCGCTGTAGTGGCTGAATTGAAGGCCAACTCCAAACCAATTTCTACTTCAAAAGAAATCCAGCAAGTAGCAACTGTTTCTGCCAACAATGACGAGGAAATCGGTAAAATGATCGCCGACGCCATGGATAAAGTAGGCAAAGACGGTGTGATTACTGTTGAAGAAGCTAAAGGAACTGAAACTGAAGTGAGAACTGTAGAAGGTATGCAGTTTGACAGAGGTTACCTTTCTCCATACTTTGTGACCAACACAGAGAAAATGGAAGCTGAACTGGAAAACCCATATATCTTGATCTACGACAAGAAGATTTCTTCAATGAAAGAATTGCTTCCAGTACTAGAGCCAGTAGCGCAGTCAGGAAGACCTTTATTGATCATCGCTGAGGATGTAGATGGTGAAGCATTGGCTACACTTGTGGTAAACAAAATCAGAGGCGCGCTGAAAGTAGCAGCTGTCAAAGCTCCTGGATTCGGTGACAGAAGGAAAGCAATGTTGGAAGATATCGCTATTCTTACAGGAGGAACAGTGATTTCTGAAGAAAGAGGTTACAAACTTGAAAACGCAACTGTTGAATATTTAGGTACTGCTGAGAAAGTAAATATTGACAAAGACAATACAACTTTGGTCAATGGTGCAGGTGATTCCAGTGCTATTCAGTCTAGAATCAATGAGATCAAATCTCAGATCGAAAAGACTACTTCTGATTACGACAAAGAAAAACTTCAGGAAAGATTGGCGAAGTTGTCAGGTGGTGTTGCCATCTTATACATAGGCGCTGCTACTGAAGTAGAGATGAAAGAGAAGAAAGACAGAGTAGACGATGCATTGCATGCTACCAGAGCTGCTGTACAAGAAGGTGTAGTAGTAGGTGGCGGTGTTGCTTTGGTAAGAACCTCTTCTGCCCTAGACTCCCTGAAAGGAGAAAATGAAGATCAAGATACAGGTATCAACATCATCAGAATTGCTATTGAATCTCCTTTGAGAACAATTGTAGAAAACGCTGGCGGTGAAGGTTCTGTCATCATAAACAAAATCAAAGAAAATACTGGCAATTACGGATACAACGCTAGAACTGATAAGTTTGAAGATCTTTTCAAGGTCGGTGTGATTGATCCTACTAAAGTAACCAGATTGGCTTTGGAAAATGCAGCTTCCATTGCAGCGCTTCTATTGACTACCGAATGTGTGGTAGCAGATATCAAAGAAGATGCTCCAGCTATGCCTCCAATGGGCGGTGGTGGAATGGGTGGAATGATGTAATTCCAAAATTTATTAAAACTCTAAAAATGGGGAGTCGGTTATGACTTCCCATTTTTATTTTAAACAATTAAAAAACAATATTTTAGCTTAAATTAAATTCAATTTAAAATTCAAATTAAAACAAAAGACTAGAAAATATCAGGATCATTTTTATATTTGAATTACACACCAATTAACAGTTTAGCTAAAGTTCAATCTTTCTTACATGCAGCTTTATAAATCAATCATTTTGGTAGATGATGATCCCATCAACAACCTTATCAATAAAAGATTGATCACCAAATTATCTATTACCGAAAAGGTAGACGAATTCCTAGAAGCAGAAAAGGCACTTCAAAAATTGAGGACGCTGGACCCAAAAGTACCCGCCTTAATTCTTCTAGATATCAATATGCCTGTCATGAACGGATGGGACTTTTTAAATGTGTACTTGAAAGAATTCCCAGAAAGGAAAGATGAAATTTTCGTGCTTTCAAGCTCCATAGACCTACAGGACAGACAAAAGGCCATGCAGTACAGCGTAGTGAAAGGGTTTGTAGAAAAACCGCTCACACCTGAAAAAATGAAAGGTATCGTGTAATGAACACTTCGGAAAAAACAAATCCAAAACTTAGTCTGGAATTGTATGTATACGAAGATGACTTTTTTGAAAAAAACCATATCACCGAGCTCTCTCAATTAATACCATACCTCAATACCCCAAAAAAATTCTGGCTAAATATTGTAAGTCATGATGAAAATTTACTTTCAGGAATAGCGGAAATTTTTGCTATACATCCTCTTGCCTTGGATGATATCAAAAACAAGCAACAAAGACCCAAATTAGAGGAATTTGATAATTTCATGCTGTTGGTGACAAAAATGCTTTATACCAAAAGTAACATTTCCAATATTCATTCCGAACAGGTCAGCTTTATAATCGGTAAAAATCACCTCATCACTGTTCAGGAAGATGAGTTCGATATTTTTGATGGTGTAAGGATCAGATTGGAAAACCCTGCTGGTAAGATGCGTAAAATGGGGCCTGATTATTTAACCTATACCCTTCTGGATGCCATCATCGATGAATATTTCATCTTATTAGAAAAGCTTTATGACAGAACAGAGCAATTGGAAGATCAGGTAATGGTCAATCACCATAAGTCACTACTGTCTGCAATCTACCACCACAGGAAATCCATGCAGGAAATCAAAAAAATAGTATGGCCAACAAGGGAAATACTTTCTGCTTGGAAGAAATCAGAGAGTCCTTTTCTCAAAAAGAAAACCTTCCCTTATATCAACAATATTTATGAACATGCGGTAGAGATTATAGAAAATCTTGAGATGCAAAGGGAATCCATTGCCACACTATTGGAAATTTATATGACCAATATCAGCCTAAAGCAAAATGAGGTAATGAAAACCTTAACCATCATTGCAACCATTTTCATTCCTCTGACCTTTATTGCCGGTATTTATGGGATGAACTTCGAATACATGCCGGAATTGCAGTGGAAATATGCTTATTGGGTAATTTGGGCTGTTTTTCTTTTAGCGACTGCAGGAATGATTACCTATTTTAAAAAGAAAAAGTGGTTCTAAATACCAAAGACCATTATTAAAACCGTTATTAAAGCGACTTATTTTTAGATTTTTATTAAGGAAAGAGGTAATATTGTATATAATCTTCAATAAACCCCTTAAAATGTCCGCTACACAAAATGACATCCTGGTTATCAAAATAGGCTCCAATGTCCTTACACAAGACAATGGCAAACCAAATTTGGATAGGATGAAAAAACTAAGCAAAGAGATGGCTACACTTAAAAAAAGTAGTAGGAATATTGTCTTGGTTTCTTCAGGCGCAGTGGCTTTTGGAAGGGCTGAAATGACTTTATCGGAAAAATTAGATCCTGTTTTAAAAAAACAGATTTGGGCCTCAACTGGTCAGGTCGAACTAATCAAGGCTTATAAATTATTTTTTGCCGAAGAAAATATCCCCGTAGCTCAGATCCTTGTAACCAAGGAAGACTTTAGAGACAGGAAGCATTTTCTGAATATGAAAAACTGTATTCTAGGTTTGTTACAACAAGGTATACTCCCTATCATCAATGAAAATGACACCGTGGCCATTACCGAACTGATGTTTACAGACAACGACGAGTTGGCATCCCTTACTGCGGCAATGGTAAATGCAGATAGATTGATCTTGTTGACCAATGTAGACGGAGTGTATGATGGTCCTCCCTCCCACCCTGATGCTAAGCTCATCCTTAAAATTTCCAAAAGTATCCCTGCCACAGGTATCCAAGTTAGTCCTGTCAAGTCATCATTTGGTCGGGGAGGGATGCTGACCAAACTCAATATGGCCAAAAAATCTGCTGATTTGGGAATAGAAGTACTGATAGCCAATGGTAATAGGGAAAATATCCTGATTGATCTATTGCAGAACAAGGTACCTCATACCATTTTTGAAGCTTTGACTAAAAAACAAAGCCCTAAGAAATGGCTTGCCCATGGAGAACAATATTACAAAGGTGAGATCACTATCAATGATGGAGCAAAAGAGGCCTTGGTTTCTGAAAAGATTACTTCTATACTTCCTGTTGGGATAACAGGTTTTACTGGAAGCTTTTCGAAAGGTGACATTATCAGTATAAAGGACTTTGAAAACAACAAGCTCGGCTTGGGAAGGGCCGAATACAATGACCTTCAGTTACAGGAAAAACTGGGTGAGAAAAACCAAAAAGCATTTATCCATTACGACTACCTATACCTGTTTCAGCATGTATGATGTACAACACATTTTCAAATCGGTAAAACACAGTTCCGCAAAACTTGGACTGATTCAAGAATCGGTAATTTCTAAAACACTTGAGGATTTAATAGAATTAACCCTTGAGCAAATACATTTAATCATCGATGCCAATCAGGAAGACCTTTCCAGGATGGATGTCAATGATCCAAAGTATGACCGTCTTTTTCTCACCGAAGAAAGGATCATTGCCATTACCCAGGAAATAAGGCAGGTCAAAACACTGCCCTCTCCTTTGGGTAAAGTACTTGAAAATAGGGTTTTAGATAATGGACTGACGCTGACAAAAAAAACCGTTCCCCTGGGTGTGCTGGGAATCATTTATGAGTCAAGACCAAATGTCACCTTTGATGTATTTTGCCTGGCACTCAAGTCAGGAAATGGCTTGGTCCTAAAAGGAGGGTCTGATGCCCATGCCTCCAATCAGGCTATCGTAAAAGTCATTCATCAGGCCTTGGAAAAAAACGGCTTACCTATAGAAGCCTTTCAGCTTTTACCTGCTGAAAGATCCGCAACCAAATCTCTTTTGGAAGCAGTGGGATTTGTAGACATCATTATTCCACGAGGAAGTCAGGGATTGATTGATTTTGTGAGGGAAAATTCAAAAGTACCTGTTATTGAAACCGGTGCAGGTATTGTCCATACCTATGTCGATACTTCTGCTGATATTGAAAAAGCCAAAAATATTGTTTTTAATGCTAAAACCAGAAGACCCAGTGTCTGCAACTCCCTAGATTGCTTGATTATCCACCAAGACAAACTGAATCAGCTTGGAGAAATAGTTGAAAACCTTGTACAAGCAGGGGTGGAAATTTTTGCAGATGAACAATCCTTTCCTTTCCTAAAAGGATATTCAAATGTTTATGAGGCAACAGAGACCCATTTTGGCACTGAATTTCTTTCCTTGAAAATGTCCATCAAAACAGTAATAAATATTGAAGAGGCTTTACAGCATATTTCCACTTATTCCTCAAAGCACAGCGAAGCCATAATTGCTGAAGACCTGAATGCGATTGAGTTATTTTTAAATGCCGTTGATGCAGCTGCTGTATATGCCAATGCCTCTACCGCTTTCACTGATGGCAACCAATTTGGATTAGGTGCGGAAATAGGCATTTCTACACAAAAACTCCATGCCAGGGGTCCTATGGCTTTGGGGGAATTATGTTCTTACAAATGGATAATTCAGGGAACTGGTCAGGTAAGAAATTAAAAAGTAAGTCCAAATGATAAATATGGCCAGGGAAGCACCTGAATTCCAGACCTGCCACCTAAACTGACAATGGGCGCAAGTCCTGTTCTGAAATTAAATCCACCATCAATAGGTTGTCTTCGGTATCCTATGTTGAATAATGGAGTTTGCCAAAGACCAAATCTTGAGCTAGGCACAAAATCTTCAAGACTTGTTTCCATGTTTGGGTTATGCTGGAAAGTCTCTGCGTAGGCAAGCGACATTCCTGCTCCCAATTCCAAATATTTGCCATTTGCTCCAAATAACCAATTGGCCATTATTGGTATTGTAACAAACCTATCGCTGCTCCATTGAAAATAACCAACTCCGGTTCTCAAACCAAAACCAGTTGGATCATCACCAAACCTGCGGTCATAATTTAAGGAAAGGAGGCCTCCTGTTCCTAAAAATTCTCCGTAAACTGTGTTTTTCCTAAACCTTTCTTGGCCTTGGGTTTTTGTGGTGATTCCCATTAGAACCACAGCAATAAACAAGAAGATTATTTTATGCATAGCATGGATTTATTTGCTACTAAAGATACCAACTAAATTATTAAACTTAACACATATACAAACTAATTTGCTCATATTTATCATGAACTTTACTATGGGAGGATATTCATGGATACTGGATTGATATTGGGATATTGATATCCCAAGATTCCTGATATTAATGACGATTTACCCAAATACGCGGATCATTGTGAATAGCCGTGGATAATAACTTTATTCTTTTATTTTTACTGCAAAAGGTATCAGCTTATCCAAAGGAACTGCGTCCAGTGTTTTCTCATGTGTAGCTTCCAGGTAAACATTTGGGGCTACATCAGCATGATAAGCTTCTATCCACCTATTTAGACAAAGGCACCATTTATCTCCGGCTTTCAAGCCTGGGAAATACCATTCAGGCCTTGGAGTGATGAGATCATTTCCCATTTTTTTACTGAATTCCAGAAACTCATCGGTCATCACTGCGCAAACTGTATGCGTTCCCTGATCATCCTCCCCTGTTTCGCAACAGCCATTTCTATAATACCCGGTCATTGGTGCGGTACTACAAACCATTATAGGTTCTCCAAAAACATTTAATGCCATATACTGAAATTTTTAAAATCTAAATATATTGGAAGATACATTTAATTCACGGAGGTAAAATAAGAGCATATAAATTTTATTTAACTTCTGCCAATTATGATGGTGATACCAGTTCAAAACCATTGGTTAGTGAACAAAAAACAAATGTCTGTCATAATTTAGGGATACTCCCCACTAATCACTTGTTATTGAAAACTACCCAATTGATCATTCCGATCGTCAATTCAATAAAATAGGTCAAAAATCCATCTTTCCGACAACTTAACACCTAATTTTTGAGCCTTAACAATCCTGTCTTTACAACTCACCCAATTATTTGACCTTTGGATAAGTTAACAGCTTGATAACTCAATGCTAATTTTTAGTTTACAATAATTAATTACGATGAAACTACCTTTCCATAAGAGATAATTATTAAGAAAATAAGTTAAAACCATGATGAAAAGACGGGATTTCTTTAAAAACGGATTACTAACTACTTTAGGCCTGGGTGTGATGGGTTCAAGACCAGTGCTTGCCAAGCCATCAATGTATA